>DASRXO010000712.1:0-3446 GCA_035654095.1 Telluria sp. | reverse complement strand
TGATGCGCGCCACCGTGCCCACGAAGCCGCGGTTCTGGAAGCCGTCGACCTTGAAGCGCACCTCCTGCCCGGCCTTGATGCGCGGGATCTCGGCGGCCGGCACATTCGCCTCCAGCGTCAGTTCGGCGAGATTGACGATGGTGAAGACGGGCATGTCGGGCGCGACTTTTTCGCCCGCCTGGACATGGCGCTTGCTGACCGCACCGGCCAGCGGCGCGTGGATGACGGTATCGGCCAGGGCGATGCGCGCCATGTCGAGCTGCGCTTGCGCCGCGTTGACATTGGCTTGCGCCAGCTCGACGCTGTTCTGGGTGGTGTCGACCGAATTCTGCGAGATGTAGTTTTGCTTGAGCAGGGCGAGGCTGTTAGCGTTGTTCTTGCGGGCCAGCGACAGGCGGGCGCTGGCTTCGTCGAGCGCGGCCTGGGCCTGCGCCACGCGCGCCTTCTGGTCGGCCGGGTCGAGCCGGGCGATGACCTGGCCAACCGTCACGTTCATGCCTTCCTGCACCGTGGTTTCGAGTACCACGCCCGAGACTTTCGACTTGACGGTGGCCTGGGTCAGCGGCGTCAGCGAGCCCGACAGCGGCAAGTTGACGCTCAGGACGCGCGCTTCGATCGCCGCCAGGTCGGCCTTGGCCAGCTCGTAGACCTCGACCTTGGACGGACCCTTGTCGGCGCCGCCGCCTTGCGCCGCGCCGGCGGCCGGCTTGCTCTTTTGCACGTAGGCCCAGCCGGCGCCGCCCGCGAGGGCCAAGACCAGCAGGCCGGTCACCGGCGTGCGCCAGCGCGCCTTGCGCACGGTCGGATGGGCTGGTGCTACAGGCAAGGTTTCCAGTTTCATGGCGTGTCTTTGGTTTTTTTGTGAGGAAAAGTGCATGCGGCGCGCTTGTGCTCCGTCTTGGCCGGCAAGGTGGAGCCCCAGGCGCATGTTGCCACTATAGAAAAGTGCGCTTGAAGCCGCCAACGAATTGCGACAGGCAGCGGTTTCGGCACGCTGAAGTGCAGAAAATCGTGACCAAGCGCGGCTTGTGCCGCGGTTTGCGCGTGCGCAAGCGGCTGCCGGCGGCTCTAGTGAAAAATGACCGGACGCAGTGCGCAGCTCATCGGGGTGCACGGGGGCGTGCTGAGTGAAGGGACGTTCCGTGAATGCAGAAACGCGCCAGCCGCCACCTCCCGAACCGGACGGGCCGGGGCGCGCCGCGCTCGACGTGCTCTATCACTTCGTCGCCGCGCTCGAACTGGCACCCACGGTGGCAGTCCACAGCGTCGACCGCGACGGCGTGGTGCGCTTCTGGAACCATACCTGCGGCCAGCTGTTCGGCATCCTGGCCGCCGAGGCGGTGGGCCAGAAGCTCACCAGCCTGGCCTCCCACCTCGACCGCGAAACCGAATTCGCGGACACGCTCGACGGCGTGTGGCGCAGCGGCCAACCCGCCGTGGCGCGCGACTGGCATATCGAGCTGCGCGACGGCAGCCGGCGCTGGGTCCACTCGACCCATTTCCCGATCCTGCGCGACGGCCGCACCCAGCAGGTGTTCTGCATGGAGATCGACATCACCCAACGCAAGCGGCTGGAAGAGCAGTCGCGCCACCTGGCCGAGCACGATCCGCTGACCGGCCTGCCGAACCGCGTGCTGTTCCTCGACCGCCTGCATCAGGTGCTGGCCGCGGCGCGCCGCCAGCACAAGCGCTTCGCGCTGATGTTCCTCGACCTCGACCGCTTCAAGGCGGTCAACGACGCGCACGGCCACCAGGCGGGCGACCTGGTGCTCCAGGAAGTCGCGCGGCGCCTGACCGGCTGCGTGCGCAGCGTGGACACCGTCAGCCGCCTCGGCGGCGACGAATTCGTGATGCTGCTGGCCGATATCGGCGGCGCCGACCAGGCCGCGCACGTGGCCGCCACCGTGATGCACGCGCTGTCGCTGCCGATCGCCGCGGGCGAGCAGGACCTGAGCCTGCGGGTGTCGATCGGCATCAGCATGTATCCGGGCGATGGCGAGGAAGTCGAGACCATGCTCAAGCATGCCGACGTGGCGATGTACCACGCCAAGCAGAACGGGCGCGACGCCTTCCAGTTCTTCAGTCCCGAGATGAACGCCCACGTGATCGAGCGGATCCAGATCGAGAACGAATTGCGGCGCGCGCTGGCCAACCAGGAGTTCGTGCTCGCCTACCAGCCCGAGATCAATATCGAGACCGGCCTGACGATCGGGGTCGAGGCGCTGATCCGCTGGAACCACCCGCTGCGCGGCATGCTGCTGCCCGAGCAGTTCATCACGGTGGCCGAGGAGTGCGGCCTGATCGTGCCGATCGGCGAATGGGTGCTGCGCCAGGCCTGCGCCCAGGCGCGCGCGTGGCGCGACCAGGGTTATCCGGTGGTGGTGGCGGTGAATTTGTCGGCCGTCCAGTTCATCCACGACCACCTGGTGCAGGCGATCGACGAGGCCTTGCGCGATGCCGGCCTGGCGCCGCAATTTCTCGACCTCGAAGTCACCGAGGGCGCGCTCATGAACGGCAGCGCGGCGACCATCGCCACCATCGACGCGCTGCGCACGCGCGGGGTGCAGCTGACCATCGACGACTTCGGCACCGGCTGTTCGAGCCTCGGTCATCTGCGCCGCTTCCCGCTGTCCAAGCTGAAGATCGACCGCTCGTTCGTGGACGACATCACGCGCGATCCCGAATACGCGGCGATGATCCCGGCGATCATCGCGGTGGCGCGCAGCCTCAAGCTGCGGGTGATCGCGGAAGGGGTGGAGACCGCCGAACAGCTGCGCTTCCTGCGCCAGCATGGCTGCGACGAGTACCAGGGTTACTACGCCAGCGCCGCCTCGGCGGCGCCGCTGCTCACACCCCCGCGTCCATGAGGCCGTGGGCCTCGTCGAACAGGCGGATGCAGGCCACCACCTGGCCGTGGTCCGAGGCCTCCGGCAGTTCCAGCACCAGATGGTCGTTCAGGTAGATCACGTCGACCACTTCGCCGATCGCGTTGGGCAGCGCGGCATTGAATTCTTCCGACACCAGGATATGGTCGATGGTCGTGTAATGGCCGTCGTGCAGGCTGGAGAAGCCGACGTGGCGCAGGTGGTCCTGGCGGCGCTGCAGCTGGTAGGCGTCGAACAGGCGGTCGCCGAGCGGCGCGCCGGCGCCCAGCACGATGGTGGTGGTGACCGCGTCGGCCACGTCGTTGAAGTCGCCCAGCACCACGCGCGGGCGCTGGTGCTCCTTGGCCAGATTACTGAGCAGGACGCGCAGCGCCACCGCCTCGGTGCCGCGCCGGATCAGCGAGCGCAGGCAGGCGAGGGCGAACAGCTGCGGGTCGTCGCCGGTGTCGCCGTTGCGGTAATCGGGGCGCTTGGACTTGAGGTGGACCACCACCACGTCGACCGTGCAGTCGGGCGAGACCAGCACCGGCGCATGGATCACCGAGCGCGCGAAGCGGTCCG
>DASRXO010000711.1:0-5199 GCA_035654095.1 Telluria sp. | reverse complement strand
CATCCTGACCGCGCTGCAGCATGGCGAGAAGAGCGAACCGGTGCCGCCCGCGCTGGCCGCTCTCTATCGTCCGAGCGTCCAGCCCTACCTGATCTCTTACTTCAAATACCTGCCGTCGGAGCGCATCGCGATGCTCGATGTGCCGGTGCTGATCGTGCAGGGCGATACCGACATCCAGATGGACCGTGCCGAGGCGGCTGCGCTGGCGACAGCGAGCCCGCACGCGCAACTCGCGCTCATTCCAGGCATGAACCATGTGCTGAAGATGGTCCCGGCGGACCGGCAGCGGCAGATCGCATCATACGGCGACCCCACCTTGCCGCTGGCGCCGGCCCTGCAAAGCGCGATCCTGGACTTCATGGGCAAGCTGGAGGCGCGCTGAGGCGAATATCCGCTCGCAGCCGCGGTTGTTCCGCCGCGTGGCGCTGTATGTGTCTTTTCTGTGCCTGCATCCGTTTTTGGACGGTAAGGGGCGCACAGCCAGGATGTTGTTCAATCTGTTGCTGATGTACGAAGGGGAAACTGCTGCCTATCTGCCCTTGAACAAGCTCTTTGTTCTGGCCGAGATACGATGGCTTTTTTAAACTGTCTTTCTAATGAAGGGATGGATCATGAAATTGGTGAAAGCACTATGCGCGCTGGCGTGTGCAGTGGTTCTGGCGTCGCCGACGTTGCCGGCCTCAGCCCAGGATGATATCAACAGCAAAGCCTATGCGGATACCGAAGGCTGCACGCCGGTGCGTCCGCAGGACGCGGCAAAGAATGAAGCCGGGACGGTGAGGGTTTCCTTCTTGGTCGGAGCAGACGGCGCGGTGCAGAAATCGAAAATCGTGAAATCGAGCGGCTATAAGGATCTCGACGTCGCCACGCATGAGGCCTACGGCAAATGCACCTTCCACCCGGCCGTGGCGCGTGGACAGGCCCAGATGTCGTGGATCATACTGGAGTACAAATGGACGGTGGTTAATTAACTGAGGGCCTTCAGACGCTCCAGTTCGAGCGGGAACCGTTTCCGCTTTCGCGGGAATGACGGCTCTCCGGGAACGTCTTCCGCTTCGGGAATGTGGTCGAACGTGTGAGTGACGAAAAACGTCAGTATTCCTGCGGAACTTTGGCAGTCAGTTGTGATGGTTGCATCTATTTTGTGTGAAAAGTGGCGATTTATCGCTGGCACAATATTTGCAACACGCTGGCCAGGGGCAGCCGAGTCTCGACCGGTTCACGGCGATGAGCGCGGATGAGCGCCAGCAGATGATCGATTTCGTAAAATCGCCTTGAGGTACCCGCCAAATGACAACGCAACTAGACCTTGAACGCCGCCGGCGCAGACAATTCCTGACGCTGCTCGCCTCGTCCGTCGCCACCGGTGGGCTGTCGGCCTGCGGTGGCGGTGCTGGAGCAGCCCCGTCCTCATCCCCATCCTCGCTCGCTCCGCCCCTTGCAAGCATTCCCGTCGCGCCGTCCGCGCCGCAACCGGCACCCGTGAACAAGAGCGCGAAGCGCGGCATCGCCTACGACCTCTCGGCGGCTGCCGACCTGGCAGTGCTCGCGCCTGGCGTCAGCTGGTGGTACAACTGGAGCACGCACCCCAGCAATGCGGTGCCGTCGGATTACGCCGGGCGGTATGGCATGGATTACCACCCGATGTTATGGAACGGCCAGTTCGATACGGCCGAGGTGGAGGCATTCCTCAAAGCCAACGCAGGCCTCAAGTACTTGCTGCTGCTTAACGAGCCGAACCTGGTCGACCAGTCCAACCTGACGCCCCAACAGGCCGCGCAGCTGTGGCCGCGCTATGAAGCCATTGCGGCGCACACCGGCGTCAAGCTGGTCGGGCCATCCATCACGTGGGGCACGATGCCCGGCTACAGCGACCCCGTGGTGTGGCTCGACGCATTCTACACAGCGTACCGGGCGGCCAACGCCGGCCGCGACCCGCAGGTCGACTACCTGGCCTTTCACTGGTACGACTATGGGCTCGCCGGCCAGCTCGACCGTCTCGCAAAATACGGCAAGCCGTTCTGGGTGACCGAGATGGCGAACTGGCACAGCCAGGCCGATGGCGCGCAGGTCGACACGCTCGCCATGCAGCAGGCCCAAATGAGCGAGATGGTGGCATTATGCGAAGGCCGCGCCGACGTGTTCCGCTATGCCTGGTTCACGGGCCGCTGGAGTCCCGACCCGCACTTCACCAGCCTGCTCGGCGCCAGCGGGCAATTGACGGAACTCGGCCAGCACTACCTGTCGCTGCCGTTCGCAACGGCCTAAGCACATGACATAAGTTAGACAAGCACCAAATCGCCGAGGAGAGCCGCCACGCACAATGGTCATTTTTGTGAACCTGACCATCAATCATGCGTTGTGCGATTCTCGGATTTGTCGCTGGTGCGGCATTGCTGCAAACGCGTGCCGCCTTGCCCACGCAGGCGACGCTGCTTGCCTGCGTCGCCGCCGCGCTCGTGATTCTATTTGTGGTGCGCGGGCCGCTGCGTGCGCTCATCGCCGGCGCCTTGCTGGGTTTTGGTTGGGCCGCGCTGCTGGCGCAGCTCGCGCTCGCGCCGCAACTGGCCAAGGACGACGAAGGCCGCGACATCACTTTGGTCGGCACCATCGACAGCCTGCCGTACCGCTTCGATGGCGGCGTGCGCTTCAACTTCGCGGTTGAAAAGGCTAGCGGCGCGGTGGTGCCGCCGCGTGTGGCGTTGGCGTGGTACGGCGGCTTTCGCGACGCGGCCCGCACGGTCGGCGAGGTGCGGCCCGGCGAGCGCTGGCAGCTCACGGTGCGCCTGCAACGGCCGCACGGCAACGCCAATCCCTACGGCTTCGATTACGAAGTCTGGCTGCTGGAGCAGGGCGTCCGCGCCACCGGTTACGTGCGGCCCGAGGGCGCCGCCAACCGTCGCCTGGACAGCTTCGTCTTCAGCATCGGTAATGTGGTCGAGCACTGCCGCGCGACGCTGCGCGATCGCATTCTGCGCATCTTGCCGGGCAAGGAGTACGCCGGCGTGATCGTGGCGCTGGTGGTGGGCGACCAGCGCGCGATCGACCAATCCGACTGGGCGGTGTTCAACCGCACCGGCATCGGCCACCTGATCTCCATCTCCGGCCTGCACATCACGATGATCGCCGGCCTGTTCGCATTGCTCGCGTCCGCGTTGTGGCGGCGTTCGTTCTTCACCAATGCGCAGCTGCCGCTGCTGCTGCCGGCGCAGAAGGTGGCCGCGCTGACCGGGGCCGGCGTCGCGCTGCTGTATGTACTGCTGGCCGGCTTCGGCATCCCGGCGCAACGCACGCTGTACATGCTCACGGTGGTCGCCGCGGCGCTGTGGTTCGGCCGCATCACCAGCGTGTCGCACGTGTTGTGCGTGTCGCTTGGGGTAGTGGTGCTGCTCGATCCCTGGGCCATCCTGTGGCCGGGATTCTGGCTGTCGTTCGGCGCCGTGGCCACGATCCTGTATGCGACGGTCGGGCGCACGCCGATGCCGCACGGCGGCTGGCGCAACACGCTGCGGCTCGCGGCGCACACGCAGTACGTGGTCACGCTTGGGCTGGTGCCGCTGACGATGCTGCTGTTCGCGCAGGTGTCCATCGTCAGCCCGCTGGCGAACGCGGTGGCGATCCCGCTGGTCAGCTTCGTGGTCACGCCGCTTGCACTGGCGGGCAGCATGCTGCCATCGCCGCTGGCCGACATCCTGCTCGGCGCCGCGCACCTGGCGGTTGAAGGCTTGGCGGCGCTGCTCAAGTGGATGGGCGCGCTGCGCTTCGCGGTGTGGGTGGCGCCGGCGCCGAACGCGTGGATCTTTACCTTCGCATCGATCGGCACCTTTTGGATGCTGGCGCCGCGCGGCTGGCCGGTGCGCTGGACCGGCATCGTGGCCTGGCTGCCGCTGCTGGCGAATCCGTCCACCCATCCGCCCGAAGGCGAGCTGTCGGTCACCGCGTTCGACGTCGGGCAGGGCATGGCGCTGCTGCTCGAGACCAGCGGCCACCGGCTGCTGTACGACACGGGCCCGTTGTACTCGCCCGAATCGAACGGCGGCAACCGCGTGATCGTGCCCTACCTGAAGGCGCGCGGCATCGCTGCGCTGGACGGCGTCATCGTCACGCATAGCGATGCCGATCACTCGGGCGGCGCGTTGGCGGTGATGGAGTCGGTGAAGGTCGGTTGGCTGTCGTCCTCGCTGTGGCCCGAGCATCCGGTGGTGCGCGCCGCGCCACGGCACAGCCGCTGCACGACCGGCCAGCGCTGGACCTGGGATGGCGTGCAGTTCGAGATGCTGCAGCCGACCGCGGCCAGCTATGACGACTCCACGCTCAAGCCGAACGCGCGCGGCTGCACGCTGCGCGTCACTGCGGGCGGCCATGCGATGCTGCTGGCCGCCGACATCGAGGCGGCGCAGGAGGCGCAGCTGGTACTCGCCGCGCGCGACAAGCTGCCTGCCGACGTGCTGCTGGCGCCGCATCATGGCAGCGGCACGTCCTCGACGCCGGCCTTCCTGCTCGCCGTACATCCCTCGCTCGCGGTATTCCAGGTCGGCTACCGCAACCGCTACCGCCATCCCAAAACGGAGGTCTTCGAACGCTACCGGCAGTTGGGGATCGAGCGCATGCGGACCGACGAATCGGGCGCGGTGTTGTTGCGCTTCGGTCACAACGTGCAGGCGGAAAAATACCGCGAGGTGCGCGCGCGCTATTGGTACGGACGTTAGTTCCAACGGTCCAATGTGTGCGCGATGTACGTACACATATCGTCAAATGATTAATTATCTTTAATGATGGTGTGCACGTCACGCCGTAGTCACATTCCTTCCCAATACTCTCACGCTTCTAGCAAGCCTGACGGCGCGCCACAGTAGGTACGCCGTCATTCTTGCGGCAAGCTCCAAACCGTTTCCTTTACGTGAGATTATTATGCCGACACAGCAGTTAAACCGAACCCTCATCGCGCTTGCCATTGCCCAGATCTTTGCCGCGTCAGCCGTCGCCGCCGAGGCGCCGACATCGTCATCCGACGATCCCGTCGGCCCGATGCAGTCCGTGACGATCGCCACCCAGCGCACGCCGCAAGCAGTGGCCCGCGCCGAGCAGGAGGACGCGCCTAACCTGGTGAACGTGATGTCGGCCGACGATATCCGCAAACTGCCGGACGTGAATGCGGGCGAGGCGGTGCGCCGCCTGCCGGGCGTCTCGCTGGAAACC
>DASRXO010000710.1:0-2790 GCA_035654095.1 Telluria sp. | reverse complement strand
ACGGCGTCGATGTACTTGTACTGGGCCGCGTGATACGGATGAGGTCCGATGGCGCGCGTGCAGGCTGGAACGATGACGATAGGGCGAGGCATGATTTTTACCGATACGGGGGACGCACTCGGAACCATCATAAATGCAATTCGGTCCGAACGCGAGTGGCTCATGCGTTGCAGCTTACCGGCAACTGCGAATGCATGCCAACACGAAACGCAGTACGCCCGCGCGGCGCGGCGAAAGACCGATAAACAAGCTAGTATCATGGACTGTGAACCTGTCGCCCAAGAGGACCCTATGTTGAACCTGAAAAATCCATCCCTGTTGCGCCAACAGTGCTACCTCGCCGGCGCGTGGTGCGATGCGGACGACGGCAGCACGATCGCCGTCACCAATCCGGCCACCGGCGAGCGCCTGGGCAGCGTGCCGCGCATGGGCGCGGCCGAAACCGCCCGCGCGATCGACGCCGCCAACGCGGCCTGGCCGGCATGGCGCAAGAAGACCGCCAGGGAACGCAGCGCGATCCTGCGCAAGTGGAACGACTTGATGCTGGCAAACACCGACGACCTCGCGCTGATCATGACCGCCGAGCAAGGCAAGCCGCTGGCCGAGGCCAAGGGCGAGATCGCTTACGCGGCCTCGTTCATCGAATGGTTCGCCGAAGAGGCCAAGCGGGTCGAAGGCGACACCCTGGCCTCGCCGTGGCCGGACCGCCGCATCATCGTCACGCGCGAGCCGATCGGCGTGTGCGCGGCGATCACGCCGTGGAATTTCCCGGCCGCGATGATCACCCGCAAGGTCGGCCCGGCCTTGGCCGCCGGCTGTCCGATGGTGCTCAAGCCGGCCGAGCTGACGCCGTTCTCGGCGCTGGCGCTGGCGGTGCTGGCCGAGCAGGCCGGCGTGCCGCACGGCGTGTTCAGCGTGCTGACCGGCGACGCCAAAGCCATCGGCCTCGAGATGACCAGCAACCCGCTGGTGCGCAAGCTCAGCTTTACCGGCTCGACCCAGGTCGGCCGCATCCTGATGCAGCAATCCGCGCCCACCATCAAGAAACTGTCGCTGGAACTGGGCGGCAACGCGCCCTTCATCGTGTTCGACGATGCCGACATCGACGCCGCGGTCGAAGGCGCGCTGGCGTCCAAATACCGCAACGCCGGCCAGACCTGCGTGTGCGCCAACCGGCTCTACGTGCAGGACGGCGTGTACGAGCAATTCGCCGGGAAACTGGTGGCCGCGGTCGCCAAGCTGAAGGTGGGCAACGGCCAGGAAGCCGGCGTCACCCAGGGGCCGCTGATCGAAGAGAAGGCGGTGGTCAAGGTCGAGCAGCACATCGCCGACGCGCTGGCCAAGGGCGCGCGCCTGCTGCTCGGCGGCAAGCGCCATGCGCTCGGCCACAGCTTCTTCCAGCCCACCGTGCTGGCCGACGTGCGCTCCGACATGCAGCTCGCGAGCGAAGAAACCTTCGGCCCGCTGGCGCCGCTGTTCCGCTTCAAGACCGAGGACGAGGTGATTGCCATGGCCAACGATACCGAGTTCGGCCTGGCCGCCTACTTCTACTCGCGCGACATCGGCCGCGTCTGGCGCGTGGCCGAGGCGCTCGAGAGCGGCATGGTGGGCGTCAACAGCGGGCTGATCTCGAACGAGATCGCGCCGTTCGGCGGCGTCAAGCAGTCCGGCCTGGGACGCGAAGGCTCGAAGTACGGCATGGACGACTACCTGGTCATCAAGTACATCTGCCTGGGCGGGATCTGAGCGGCAGGCGCGGCGTGCCGATTGTTGGGTAGTTGCCACGCGCCGAATGAATTGTCGTTCCCGCGTAGGCGGGAACGCATGCGTTCCCCCCATAGCGCGCACGCTCAGCATGGATTCCCGCCTGCGCGGGAACGACGTGCTTTTCGCGGTTTCCCTGTTGCGCCGCGCCTAGGGATACTCGTTGTACTTGCGCGGGTCGCCGCGCACTTTGTCGGCCGGATATTTGGCGCGGTTCAGCGCCATCTTCTCGATCACCGCGGCGTACAGGTCGACGTCGAGCTTGTCGGCCAGGCGCACCAGGTAGACCAGCACGTCGGCCATCTCATGCCGCACTTGCGCGGCCTTGGCCTGGCCCAGCTCGTCCGGCGCGCCGGTCTGCAGCCACTGGAAGTGCTCGAGCAGCTCGGCCGCTTCCACGCTCAGCGCCGCGGATAAATTCTTCGGCGTGTGGAACTGGTCCCAGTCGCGCTCCTCGGCGAAACTGCGGACCAGCTCGCGCAGGCGCGCGAGCTCGCTGTCCGGATGGTCCATGGCGGCTCAGTGCCCGTACTCGAGCAGGCGCGCGGCCAGCCGCGGCGCCAGTTGCTCGGGACTGCTGACGCTCATGCCGAGGTCGCGCAGCAGGCCGTCGTGCACGCCGTAGACCCAGCCGTGCACCGACAACTGCTGGCCGCGTTCCCAGGCATCCTGCACCACCGTGGTTTGCGCCACGTTGACCACCTGCTCGACCACGTTCAGTTCGCACAGGCGGTCGGCCCGCGCCTTCGAAGGCAACACGTCGCCGAGGTAGCGCTCGTGCTTTTGCTGCACGTCCTGCACATGGCGCAGCCAGTTGTCGGCCAGGCCGACGCGCTGGTTGATCATCGCCGCGTGCACGCCCGAGCAGCCGTAGTGGCCGCAGATGATGATGTGCTTGACCTTCAGCACGTCGATCGCGAACTGCAGCACGGTCAGGCAGTTGAGGTCGGAATGCACGACCACGTTGGCGATATTGCGGTGGACGAACAGCTCGCCCGGCGGCAGGCCGAGCAGCTCGTTGGCCGG
>DASRXO010000709.1:0-6687 GCA_035654095.1 Telluria sp. | reverse complement strand
GCATCAAGCAAAGCAAACTGAACTGGAAAGCGACTATGTCTTCTATGCGTACTGATTACTGCGGCCTCGTCACCGAGGCGCAACTGGGCCAAACCGTCAGCCTGTGCGGCTGGGTGCACCGCCGCCGCGACCACGGCGGCGTGATTTTCATCGACCTGCGCGACCGTGAAGGCCTGGTGCAGATCGTCTGCCATCCGGACCAGGCCGACGTGTTCAAGGCCGTCGAAGCGGTGCGCAACGAGTACTGCCTGCGCATCACCGGCACCGTCAACAACCGCCTCGAAGGCACCATCAACAACAACCTCAAGTCGGGCAAGATCGAAGTCGTGGCCAGCGCCGTGGAAGTGCTGAACGCCTCGGTCGCCGTGCCGTTCCAGCTCGACGACGACAACCTGTCCGAGACCACCCGCCTGACCCATCGCGTGCTCGACCTGCGCCGTCCGCAGATGCAGAACAATCTGCGCCTGCGCTACAAGGTGACGATGGAAGTGCGCAAATACCTCGACGCGCTCGGCTTCATCGACATCGAGACCCCGATGCTGACCAAGTCCACGCCTGAAGGCGCGCGCGACTACCTGGTGCCCTCGCGCGTCAACGCCGGCAAGTTCTTCGCGCTGCCGCAGTCGCCGCAGCTGTTCAAGCAGCTGCTGATGGTCGCCAACTTCGACCGCTACTACCAGATCACCAAATGCTTCCGCGACGAAGACCTGCGCGCCGACCGCCAGCCCGAGTTCACCCAGATCGACTGCGAGACTTCGTTCCTGAGCGAGCAGGAGATCCGCGACCTGTTCGAAGACATGATCCGCGTGGTCTTCAAGAACACCCTCGGCATCGACTTGCCGAACCCGTTCCCGGTGATGGACTTCGCCACCGCGATGGGCCTCTACGGTTCCGACAAGCCCGACATGCGCGTCAAGCTCGCCTTCACCGACCTGACCGAGGTGATGAAGGACGTCGACTTCAAGGTCTTCGCCGGCGCCGCCAACATGGAGGGCGGCCGCGTGGTCGGCCTGCGCGTGCCGCAGGGCGGCAACATGCCGCGTTCCGAGATCGACGCCTACACCCAGTTCGTGGCGATCTACGGCGCCAAGGGCCTCGCCTACATCAAGGTCAACGAGAAAGCCAAGGGCCGCGACGGCCTGCAATCGCCGATCGTCAAGAACCTGCATGACGAAGCGCTCACCAAGATCCTCGCGCAGACCGGCGCGGAAGACGGCGACCTGATTTTCTTCGGCGCCGACAAGGCCAAGGTGGTGAACGACGCGATCGGCGCGCTGCGCGTGAAGATCGGCCACTCCGACTTCGGCAAGAAGGCCGGCCTGTTCGACGACGTCTGGAAGCCATTGTGGGTGATCGATTTCCCGATGTTCGAACACGACGAAGAGACCGGCCGCTGGAACGCCACGCACCATCCGTTCACGGCGCCGAAAGACGGCCATGAGGACATGCTCGAGACCAATCCGGGCGCCTGCATCTCGAAGGCCTACGACATGGTCTTGAACGGCTGGGAGTTGGGTGGCGGTTCGATCCGTATCCACCGTGAAGAAGTGCAGAGCAAGGTATTCCGCGCGCTGAAGATCGATGCCGAAGAAGCGCAGCTCAAGTTCGGCTTCCTGCTCGACGCGCTGCAGTACGGCGCGCCGCCGCACGGCGGCCTGGCGTTCGGCCTGGACCGGATCGTGACGATGATGACGGGTTCGGACTCGATCCGCGACGTGATCGCCTTCCCGAAAACCCAGCGCGCGCAATGCCTGTTGACGAACGCGCCATCCGAAGTCGACGAAAAGCAGCTGCGCGAACTCCACATCCGCCTGCGCAGCGCCGAACCGAAGGTGGCGTAACGCGTATTGTCAGCCTAAAAAAACCGTCGTCCCCGCGGAGGCGGGAATCCATGCACTGCATGAATTCCCTCCATGGCGCCTGTGCTTAGCGACGGTGCCATAGGTTCCCGCCTTCGCGGGAACGACGGGAGGAGTCAGGTGTTGCCTAAAATCCCCGAATCCGTCCTGGTCGTGATCCACACGACCGACCTCGAAGTCCTGCTGATCGAACGTGCGGACCGGCCCGGCTTTTGGCAATCGGTCACCGGCTCGCTCGACCGCCTGGACGAACCCTTGATCGAGACCGCCGCCCGCGAGCTGTTCGAAGAAACCGGCATCGTGGCCGACGGTACGGCCATGGTGCTGCGCGACTGGCACCTCTCCAACATCTACGAAATCTATCCGGTCTGGCGTCACCGTTACGCCCCCGGCGTGACTCACAACACCGAGCACGTGTTCAGCGTCCGCGTCCCGCGCGACATCGCGGTGACGCTGAGTCCCCGCGAGCACCTGAACCACATCTGGCTGCCCTACCTCGACGCCGCCGACCGCTGCTTCTCCTCCTCCAACGCCGAAGCCATCCTCCAACTCCCGCATCACCTATAACAGGGGGCGGGCTGGTGTGCGCAGCCCTGCGTCTTGATGGGGTTAGAATGTTCCCATGAAGATTCGTGTCGCTACCTACAATATTCACAAGGGCGTGTCCTCGATACGCAGCCAGCCGCGGGTGCTCGCCCTGAAGAAGGCGATCGTCCTGTTCGATGCCGACGTGGTGTTCCTGCAAGAAGTGCAGGGCAAGCACGACCGCTACTCGGCCCAGTTCGGCGACGAGAGCCGCGGCCACCGCCACTGGCCGGCCACCGCCCAGCACGAATTTTTCGCCGGCGAGTCGCACCACTCGGCCTACGGCATGAACGCGGTCTACGACCACGGCCACCACGGCAACGCGCTGCTGAGCACCTACCCGATCGCCGATACCCGCAACCACGACGTGTCCGACCACGCCTACGAACAGCGCGGCATCCTGCACTGCGTACTGAAGACGCCGAAGGGCAGCGTGCATTGCTACGTGGTCCACCTCGGCCTGTTCGAGTCCGGCCGCGGGCGCCAGGCGCAGGCGCTGATCGACGCGGTCATGACCTCGGCCCCCAACGGCGAGCCGGTGATCATCGCGGGCGACTTCA
Organism: Telluria sp.; assembly: GCA_035654095.1. GTDB lineage: Bacteria > Pseudomonadota > Gammaproteobacteria > Burkholderiales > Burkholderiaceae_D > Telluria_A. The sequence goes on along the minus strand of DASRXO010000709.1, from coordinate 3,683 downwards.
ACGACTGGCGCAACACGCTCGGCGGCCGGCTGCGCGATGCGCTCGGCGTGGTCGAAGTGTTCGACGAACTGAGCTCCGGCTCGGTGCTGGGGGACCTGGTGCGCAGCCTGGCCGGGCGCCAGCAGCGGCTGCGGCCGGCGCGCACCTTTCCCGCCGCGCTGCCCTGGTTCCGCCTCGACCGCATCTACGTGCGCGGCTTTAAGGTTGACACGGCACAGGTATTGCATGGTACTTTGTGGGCCAAACTGTCGGATCACGCCCCGATCGTGGCCACCCTCAAGCTGGCCTGAGGGTCCGCAACCTACCTGAAGCCCCATGCGCTCGGTCCACTATATCGCCCACAACGACGTTACCCTGCTCGAAAGCGGCACCGCCTTCTTCCCGGCGCTGCTGGCGGCGATCGACGGCGCGCTGTACGACATCTACTTCGAGACCTACATCTTCGCCGGCGACGACACCGGGCGCGAGGTCGAGGCGGCGCTGATCGCGGCGGCCAAGCGCGGCGTCAAGGTGCGCGTGATCGTCGACTGGTTCGGCACCGGCCATGGCCAGGCCGCCCGCCTCGGCCTCGCTTTCGCCGAGGCCAATGTGCACTACCGCGTGTTCAATCCCTGGTTCAAGCGCGGCGTCACGCGCACCCACCGCAAGATCGCGGTGGTCGACCGCGACCTCGCCTTCGTCGGCGGCATCAACGTCAACGACGACTGGCTGTGCGACTACGACCCGGGCAAGCGCCTGCCGGCGCCGCGCTGGGACTTCGCGGTCAAGGTGCGCGGTCCGCTGGTGGCCGCGATCCACCAGGAGGCGCAGGCGCAGTGGGCGCGCATCGGCCACCTCGGCCTCATGCGGCGGATCGGCCTGTTCCGCGAGATGCGCGTCGCGCCCAAGGCCAGCGGCGACAAGCCGATGCTGGCCGCGCTGGTGGTGCGCGACAACCTGCGCAACCGGCGCACCATCCAGCGCGCCTACCTGCAGGCGCTGGGCCGCGCGAAAAAGAGCGTGCTGCTGGCGAATCCCTATTTCGCACCCGGCCGCAAATTCCGCGAGGCGCTGGCGCTGGCCGCGCAGCGCGGCGTCGAAGTGAGCCTGCTGATCGGGGTCGGCGAGATCTGGCTGCAGGACATGGTGGCGCGCTCGTTCTACCCCAAGCTGCTCGACAGCGGCGTGCAGGTCATCGAATACCGCAAGACCCAACTGCACGCGAAAGTCGCGGTGATCGACGACGACTGGTCGACGGTCGGCTCGAGCAATTGCGACGGCCTGTCGCTGTTCCTGAACCAGGAGGCCAACGTGGTGGTCAAAGATGCGGCCTTCGCCCAGAGCATGCGCGAGCACATCGCGCGCGGCATGGCCGACGGCGTGGTGATCCAGCGCGACGACTTCGCCCACGTCGGCTGGCTGCGCCGCACCGGCTACGAGGCGGCCTACCTGTTGTATAAACTCACCATGCGCGTTTTCGCGATGGGATATGCCTGAAGCTGAACACATGGATAACGTACGGATCGACAAATGGCTGTGGGCGGCGCGCTTCTTCAAGACCCGCTCGCTGGCCACCGAGGCGGTGGACACCGGGCGCGTCAAGCTCGACGGCGAGCGCATCAAGCCGGCGCGGCCGGTCAAGATTGACGATCAATTAACGATCGATCACGGCGCCGAGACCTGGGAAGTGCTGGTGCTGGCGATCTCCGACCAGCGCGGCCCGGCGCCGATGGCGCGCCAGTTGTACCGGGAGACCGAGGCCAGCATCGCCAAGCGCGAGAACGAGCACGAGGCGCGCAAGCTGTACCGCGAGCCGGGCAGCACCATCAAGGGCCGGCCGACCAAGCGCGACCGGCGCCAGCTGAGCAAGGCCAGCGGCTAATTGCTGCGCCGCATCAATAGAAGGCCGCTTCTAAGTTCCCGTTTGACATTTGCAAAGTAGTGGATAATAGTACGAGCGTTCAGATTTGATTCATCGCAGCGTGCGTTTCCTCAACTTTCAGTGGGTAGCTCTATCAACACCTCAGTCAAATTCATGCGCAAGGGCGAGCTGACGCGGGCGGCGATCCTCGACGTCGCGCTCGACCTCGCCAGCCGCGACGGTCTCGAGGGCCTGACCATCGGCCTGCTCGCGGACAAGATGAACATGAGCAAATCCGGCGTGTTCGCCCACTTCGGCTCGCGCGAAGACTTGCAGATGGAAGTGCTCAAGCTCTACCACCACCGCTTCGAGCAGGAAGTGTTCTTCCCCAGCGTGAAGGAAACCCGCGGCATCGCGCGCCTGAAGTCGATGTTCGCGCGCTGGATCAAGCGCGTCAGCGTCGAGATCGCGTCGGGCTGCATCTACATCAGCGGCGCGGTCGAATACGACGACCGCCCGGGCCCGATCCGCGAGGAGCTGGTCTCGATGGTGCGCGCCTGGCAGGGCGCGCTGCTGCGCTGCGTGCAGCAGTCGATCGACAGCGGCGACCTCAAACCCGACACCGACGCCCAGCAGATGGTCTACGAAATGTATGGCCTGATCCTGGCGCTGCACCACGACGCGCGCTTCCTGCGCATGCCCGGCAGCGTGGACCGCGCGCGCCTCGGCTTCGAACGCCTGATCGAGAACTACCGGAATCCGCTCAAATCCACGCAATCCACGCAATCCAGCTAGGCGAGCGCGGCTCGCCCGGTCGTCAATCACCGTACCGCCAGGAGAAAAAACATGGGTCAATACGTCGCTCCACTTCGGGACATGCAGTTCTTGCTGCACGAATTCCTCAATGTCTCGGACGAGTTGAAGCAGATGCCGCATTTCGAGGACGTCGATGCCGACATCATCAACCAGGTGCTGGAAGAGGGCGCCAAATTCACCCAGGAAGTGCTGTTCCCGCTGAATCACTCGGGCGACCGCGAAGGCTGCCACTACGACCCCGCCACCAAATCGGTGACCACGCCGAAGGGCTTCAAGCAAGCCTACAAACAGTACGTCGAAGGCGGCTGGGCGGCACTGGCCTGCGATCCCGAATACGGCGGCCAGGGCCTGCCCATCGTGCTGAATAACTCGTTCTACGAGATGCTCAATTCGTCCAACCAGGCGTGGTCGATGTACCCGGGCCTGTCGCACGGCGCCTACGAATGCCTGAAGGAGCATGGCACCGACGAGCAGAAGAAAACCTATCTGCCGAAGCTGGTCTCGGGCGAATGGACCGGTACCATGTGCCTGACCGAAGCGCACTGCGGCACCGATCTCGGTATGCTGCGCTCGAAGGCACTGCCGCAGGCCGACGGCTCGTGGTTGATCACCGGCTCCAAGATCTTCATCTCGGCCGGCGAGCACGACATGGCGGACAACATCATCCACCTGGTGCTGGCCCGCGTGCCGGACGCGCCGGAAGGCTCGAAAGGCATCTCGCTGTTCCTGGTGCCGAAGTTCCTGCCGAAGGCCGACGGCTCGGTCGGCGAGCGCAATGCGATCGCCTGCGGCGCGATCGAAGAGAAGATGGGCATCCACGGTAACTCGACCTGCCAGATCAACCTCGATGGCGCGCGCGGCTGGATCATCGGCGAGCCAAACAAGGGCCTGCAGGCGATGTTCGTGTTCATGAACGCGGCCCGCCTCGGCGTCGGCATGCAGTCGCTGGGCCTGACCGAAGTGGCGTACCAGAACGCCGTGGCCTACGCGAAAGACCGCATCCAGATGCGCGCACTGTCGGGCACCA
>DASRXO010000708.1:0-2049 GCA_035654095.1 Telluria sp. | reverse complement strand
GCTCAATCTCTCGCCCAAGCAATTCCACGACCGCAGCCTGCCCGAACGCATCGCCGCCTGCCTGTCCGAATTCGGCATCGCGCCCGAACGCCTGAGCCTGGAACTGACCGAGACCGTGCTGATGCAGGACGAACTGGCCAGCGCGCGCACCCTCGGGATCCTGAAGGCGCTCGGCATCGGCCTCACGCTGGACGACTTCGGCACCGGCTATTCCTCGCTCAGCCACCTGAAGCGCTTCCCGCTCGACGTGGTCAAGATCGACGGCGGCCTGACCGCCAACCTGGCCAGCGTGCCGGAAGACGCGGCGCTGGCCAAGACCATCATCTCGATGGCCCACAACCTCGGGATCCAGGTGGTGGCCGAGGGGGTCGAGACCGAAGCCCAGTGCGACTTCCTGCGGCGCCACATGTGCGACCGGATCCAGGGCTATTTCTTCGGCGCGCCGGCCGACTTCGACGCGACCGCGGCCCTGCTGGCCGAGGGCCGCGCCCTGCCCGCCCACTTGCTGCGCATCCAGAAGGCCCAGCGCACCCTGCTGCTGGTCGACGACGAACAGAACATCGTGTCCTCGCTCAAGCGCCTGCTGCGGCGCGACGAGTACCAGATCCTGACCGCCCACAGCGGCGAGGACGGCCTCGAGATGCTGGCGCGCCACGCGGTCGACGTGATCGTGTCCGACCAGCGCATGCCGGGCATGCTGGGCGCCGACTTCCTGCGCAAGGCCAAGGACCTGTATCCGGACACCATCCGCATCATGCTGTCCGGTTACACCGAGCTGCAATCGGTGACCGACGCCGTCAACGAGGGCGCGATCTACAAATTCCTGACCAAGCCCTGGGACGACGACCAGTTGCGCGGCCACATCGCCGAAGCCTTCCGCCTCAAGGAAATCGCCGACGTCAACGAGCGCCTGAACCTCGAACTGCGCACCGCCAACTACGAGCTGGCCTCGACCAACCGCCGCATCGAAGACGTGCTGCGCCAGAAGCAGCAGCAGATCACGCGCGACGAGATCAGCCTGAACGTGGCGCGCGAGCTGCTGCAATTCCTGCCGCTGCCGGTGCTCGGGCTGGACGACGAGGGCATGGTAGCCTTCGTCAACGGCGCGGCCGAGACCCTGTTCCGCAGCCACGGCCCGCTGCTGGGCAACCAGGCCGCGCTGGTGCTGCCCGGCCTGTTCCCCGACGGCGAAGCGCAGGCCGGCGCCAGCCGCATCGCGCTGGGCACGCGCCAGTACGAGGTGGTGGTCCATCCGATGGGCGCCGACTCGTCCTCGCGCGGTAGCCTGATCACCTTCAGCCTGAACGAGGAGACGCCATGAGCGTAGCGCAAACGATTCCACTCGAGCAGGCCAGCGCCGGCATGGTGCTGGCGGCCGACCTGTGCGACGGCGGCAAGGTGCTGCTGCCGGCCGGCGCCACCCTCAGCGAAGCGTCGCTGACCTCGCTGCGGCGGCGCGGCATCGAGACCCTCGCGGTGCTGGGCGAGGAAGCGGCCGAAGACGCCGTCGTCGTCGAGGCCGAACGCGCGCGCCGCTACGCCCGTCTGACGCGGCTGTTCCGCGCCAGCGCCGAACAGGGTGCGACCGGCCAGTTGCTGGCGCGCCTGCAGCTTTACCGGAGCAATGGCTGATTATGGCGATCCCCACCGAAGAAGTGATCAAGCGCATCCACGACCTGCCCTCGCTGTCGGCGGTGGTGGTCGAACTGATGCAGACCATGGAGCAGGAAGACGTCGACGTCGGCGCGCTGGCCGGCAAGATCGCGCTCGACCAGTCGCTCGCCGCCAAGACCCTGCGCCTGGCCAATTCCTCGTTCTACGGCATGCCCTCGAAAGTGACGTCGATCCAGCAAGCCATTTCGGTGCTGGGCTTTCACAGCATCCGCACCCTGGTCACCGCCTGTTCGATCACCGGCAGCTTTCCCCCCGGCGGCAGCGCCAGCTTCAATTTCCAGGGCTTCTGGCGCCATTCGGTGGGCACCGCGATCTGCGCCAAGCTGCTGGCGCGCCACCTCAAGCTCAATGCCGACACCGCCTTCACCGCCGGCC
>DASRXO010000707.1:0-2895 GCA_035654095.1 Telluria sp. | reverse complement strand
CTCCATCTGCTCGTCCTGGCGGGCGGCGTGGTTGATCAGGCCATGCAGCGCTTTCGACAGCGGATCGTCGCCATTCGGCGTCACGCCGTAGGCCGCGAACAGCTGGGCGCTGCGGGCGTCGGCTTCCTTCTTGACGATGTGGGCCGGGTTGCCGACCGCGGTCGCGCCGGCAGGCACCGGCTTGATCACCACCGCATTCGAGCCGATCTTGGCGTACTCGCCCACCGTGAACGCGCCCAGCACCTTGGCGCCGGCGCCGATGATGACGCCGCGCTCCAGGGTGGGATGGCGCTTCAAGCCGCTGGCCAGCGTGGTGCCGCCCAGCGTGACGCCCTGGTAGATCGTGCAGTCGTCGCCGACCACCGCGGTCTCGCCGATCACCACGCCGAAGCCGTGGTCGATGAACACGCGGCGGCCGATGGTCGCGCCGGGATGGATCTCGATGCCGGTGATGATGCGCGCGAGGTAGGAGATGAAGCGGCCGATCCATTTGAGCTTGCCGGCCCAGCAGGCATGCGCCCAGCGGTGCATCATGATGGCCTGGAAGCCGGGATAACAAGTGAACACTTCCCAGCCATTGCGGGCGGCGGGGTCGCGTTCAATAATGCTCTTGATATCTTCGCGCAGCTTGGAAAACATAGACGGTGGGAAAACGCAGTTGTGAGACAGCCATGGTAGCGTATTCGTACGCGCCTTGCTTACGACCGCTCAAGGTCGTTCCCGGGGCTCGGCGCCCCCCCTTGGCGGGAACCCATGCACCGCATGCGTTCCCCCTATAGCGCGCTGGCCAGGTGACGCGCTATGGGTTCCCGCCTCCGCGGGAACGACGGGGTCAGGCTTCGCGGGCGATGCGCTGGCGGCGCGCTTCGTACAGGCAGACGCCGGACGCAACCGACACGTTCAAGCTCTCCACCGAGCCGAACATCGGAATGCCGACCAGCACGTCGCAGGTCTCGCGCGTGAGACGGCGCATGCCCTCGCCTTCCGAGCCCATGACCAGCGCGGCCGGGCCCGAGAAATCGGCTTCGTACAAGCCCTTGTCGGCATCGTCGGTGGTGCCGATGAGCAAAATGTCGCGCTCCTTCAGCTCGCGCATGGTGCGCGCCAGGTTGGTGACGGTGATGTAGGGCACGGTCTCGGCCGCGCCGCTGGCCACCTTGGCCGCGGTGGCGTTCAGGCCGACCGCGCGGTCCTTCGGCACGATCACCGCATGCGCGCCGACGCCGTCGGCCACGCGCAGGCAGGCGCCCAGGTTATGCGGATCGGTGATCCCGTCGAGGATCAGCAGCAGCGGCGGTCCTTCGATCGCATCGAGCAGTTCGTCCAGGTTGCGCGCGAGGGCCAGCTGGCTGGCGAACGCGATCACGCCCTGGTGGCGGCGGGTACCGACGATCTTGTCGAGGCGGGCCGAATCGACCGGCATCACACGCACGCCGGCCGCCTTGGCGCCGGCGATCAGGTCGTGCATGCGGCGGTCCTGGCGCGCCGCGTCGACAAAAATCTCTTCCACCGACGAGGCCTCGTGACGCAGACGCGAGGTCACCGCATGGAACCCGAAAATCATTTTATTCTTCATTATCAGCGCTTCTTCTTGCTCGTTTTGGATGCGGGTTTTGCTGCCTTGCCGGCTGCCGCGCCACCCTTGCCGCGGCGCGGTGTGGCCGCTGCCTCGCTCGCATCGAGCTCATAACGCGATGCCGTGTTGACCTTCGGTTTGCGCGACTTGGCCGGCTTGGCGTCGAGCGCCTTGGCCGCCGCGCTTTTCGGCTTGCCCACGCCGCTCGCACCGGTCTGGCCGCTGCCGGCCAACACCAGGTCGATCTTGCGCGCCTCGAGGTCGACCCGGCTCACCTGCACGGTGACGCGGTCGGTCAGCTGGTAGCGCTTGCCGGTGCGTTCGCCACGCAGTTCGTGGCGCGCTTCGTCGTACTGGAAGAAGTCGGTACCGAGTTCGGTGATGTGCACCAGGCCTTCGACGTACAGCGCATCGAGCTGCACGAAGATGCCGAAGGTGGTCACGCCCGACACCACGCCGGTGAACTCTTCGCCCAGCTTGTCCTTGATGAAGTAGCACTTGAGCCAGGCCTCGACGTCGCGCGAGGCTTCGTCGGCGCGGCGCTCGTTGGCCGAGCAGTGCACGCCCAGCGCGTCCCAGACCGTCAGGTCCTTCTCGCCCTTGGGCGGCTTGCCTTCGGCCTTGTCCTTGGCCAGCTGCTTGCGGGTCGCGTTCGACACCGTGGTGTTCAGGCCGGCCAGGTCGATGCCCTTCGGCTCGTATTTTTTACCGAGCAGGATGGCCTTGATCGCGCGGTGCGTGAGCAGGTCCGGGTAGCGCCGGATCGGGCTGGTGAAGTGGGCATACGCCTCGTACGCCAGGCCGAAGTGGCCGATGTTGTCGGGGCTGTAGACCGCCTGCTGCATCGAGCGCAGCAGCATGGTTTGCAGCAGCGCCGCGTCGGGCCGCTCCTTGACCTTCTTCATCAACTCGGCGTAGTCGCCCGCGGTCGGCTTGTCGCCGCCGTTCAGGTTCAGGCCGACCTGCTTGAGGAAGGTGCGCACCTGGGTCAGCTTTTCCTTGGTCGGCGAGGCGTGGATGCGGTAGGTGCCCGGATGCTTGTGGCGGATCAGCAGGTCGGCCGCGCACACGTTCGCGGCCAGCATGCATTCTTCGATCACCTTGTGCGCTTCGTTGCGGGTGCGCGGGATGATCTTCTCGATCTTGCCCAGCGCGTTGCAGACGATGTAGGTCTCGGTGGTCTCGAAATCGATCGCGCCGCGTTCCTGGCGCGCCTTCTGCAGCGCGTGGAACACCTCGTTCAGGTGCAGCAAATGCGGCACGATGGCCGGCCGGCGCGCCGCTTCCGGGCCGTTGGTGTTGCCGAGGATGTCGGCCAC
>DASRXO010000706.1:0-4461 GCA_035654095.1 Telluria sp. | reverse complement strand
GCATGGCCGGCCACGGTGACGATCATGACAGCACTCCCACCGTCGTCAGGCGGCCCACGCGCACGTCCGGCAAGGCGTGACGCATGGCCTCGAGCACCCTGTCGACGACCTCGCGGGCAACGCACATCCAGACCCGCATGCGTCCATGTTCGGCACAGGCCTGGATGCGGATGAACTCGAGCGCCTCGCCACATACGCCGGCGGCCAGCCGGCGCAGCGCACTGACCGAGCCGGCATCGGCGGTCAGGTAAATCACGCAGTTCAACGGCGGGGCGAGCGGCGCGCCGGTGTGCCGGCGCTGGCCGGCCCGGGTGGATACATAAGCATGCATGACAGGCTCCTGATTCATTCAAAGCGACAGGAACCAGCTTATCGGGGGCGCCGTAAAGATTTTCTAAAAAGTGGGAGGCCGCTTGTAAACGCCGCGTATAAATGCGTAGAATACGGACCGGGACGACCACTGTATTTTTATCCAGTCTTTTATCCAGCGCCCCGCAATCACGATAGAATGCGCAGGCATCCGCATAAACGCAGCAAAAATATTATCAGCTCGACCACGTATGGCCACTAAAAAACCTGCATCCGACTACAGCGAAGCATCCATCCGGGTCCTCAAGGGACTCGAACCCGTCAAACAGCGGCCCGGCATGTACACCCGGACCGAAAACCCGCTGCACATCATCCAGGAAGTGATCGACAACGCCTCCGACGAGGCGCTGGGCGGGTACTGCAACAACATCGGCGTGACGATCAACGCGGACGGCTCGATCACGGTGGAAGACGACGGCCGCGGCATCCCGGTCGGCCTGCACCCCGAAGAGAACGTGCCGACGGTCGAAATCGTGTTCACCCGCCTGCACGCGGGCGGCAAGTTCGACAAGGGCTCGGGCGGCGCCTACGCGTTCTCGGGCGGCCTGCACGGGGTCGGCGTGTCGGTCACCAACGCGCTGTCCTCGCGCCTCGAGATCACGGTCTGGCGCAAGGAAGACAACGGCAACGGCCTGCACAAGATGGCCTTCGCCGACGGCGACGTGGTCGAGCCGCTGATGTCCATGCCCGCGCCGCGCGACGGCAAGAAGTCGGGCACCCGCGTCACCGCCTGGCCGAATCCCAAGTACTTCGACTCGCCGGCCATCTCGCAGGCCGAGCTGCAACGCCTGCTGCGCTCGAAGGCGGTGCTGCTGCCCGGCGTGACGGTCACGCTGACCATCGCCAAGACCGGCGACGTCCAGACCTGGAAGTACGACGAAGGCCTGCGCGGCTACCTCAACGAGATGCTGGCCCAGAGCTCGAACGGCGAGACCCTGATCCCGGTGTTCGAAGGCGCGCAGTACGCCAACGGCGACTCGGACGGCTTCGCCGAGGGCGAAGGCGCGGCCTGGGTGGTGGCGTGGACCGAGGAAGGCGCGGTGGTGCGCGAGTCCTACGTCAACCTGATCCCGACCTCGAACGGCGGCACCCACGAATCGGGCCTGCGCGACGGCCTGTTCGGCGCGGTCAAGAACTTCGTCGAGATGCACTCGCTGCTGCCGAAAGGCGTCAAGCTGCTGCCGGAAGACGTGTTCGCGCGCGTGTCCTTCGTGCTGTCGGCCAAGGTGCTCGACCCGCAGTTCCAGGGCCAGATCAAGGAGCGCCTGAATTCGCGCGATGCGGTGCGGCTGGTGTCCTCGTTCACCAAGCCGCCGCTCGAGCTGTGGCTCAACCAGCACGTCGAATACGGCAAGAAGCTGGCCGACCTGGTCATCAAGCAGGCGCAGTCGCGTTTGCGCTCGCTGCAAAAAGTCGAGAAGAAGAAGTCCTCGGGCGTGGCGGTCTTGCCCGGCAAGCTGACCGATTGCGAATCGTCGGACATCACGCGCAACGAGATCTTCCTGGTCGAGGGCGACTCGGCCGGCGGCTCGGCCAAGATGGGCCGCGACAAGGAGTTCCAGGCGATCCTGCCGCTGCGCGGCAAGGTGCTCAACTCGTGGGAGACCGACCGCGACCGCCTGTTCGCCAACAACGAGATCCACGACATCGCGGTGGCGATCGGCGTCGATCCGCACAGCCACGGCGACACGCCCGACCTGTCCGGCCTGCGCTACGGGAAAATCTGCATCCTGTCCGATGCGGACGTCGATGGCTCGCACATCCAGGTGCTGCTGCTCACGCTGTTCTTCAAGCATTTCCCGGCGCTGTTCACGCACGGCCATATCTGCATCGCGCGTCCGCCGCTGTACCGGGTCGACGCGCCGGCGCGCGGCAAGAAGCCGATCCAGAAGCTGTACGCGCTGGACGACGGCGAGCTGCTGGCGATCGAAGACAAGCTGGCCAAGGACGGCCTGAAGGAAGGCGCGTGGAGCATCTCGCGCTTCAAGGGCCTGGGCGAGATGAACGCCGAGCAGCTGTGGGAGACCACCATGAACCCGGACACGCGCCGCCTGCTGCCGGTGTCGCTGGGTGATTTCGACCACGGCGATTCTTCCGCGCGCTTCAATATGCTGATGGGGAAAGGCGAAGCCGCCGCCCGCCGCGCGTGGATCGAAGAACACGGTAACGAAACCGAAGCAGATATCTAAGAACGAACTATGTCCAGCCAAGCCAATCTTTTCGAACAAGCAGCCCAAGCCGATCCGTCGGATATCGAAACCCTGACCCTGTCCACCTTCGCCGAGCGCGCCTATCTCGATTACGCGATCTCGGTGGTCAAGGGCCGCGCCCTGCCCGACGTCTGCGACGGCCAGAAACCGGTCCAGCGCCGCATCCTGTACGCGATGAACGATCTCGGCCTGTCGGCCACCGCCAAGCCGCGCAAGTCGGCCGCAGTGGTCGGCGACGTGCTGGGCAAGCTGCACCCGCACGGCGACCAGTCGGTGTACGACGCGCTGGTGCGCATGGCGCAGGACTTCTCGCTACGTTACCCCCTGATCGACGGCCAGGGCAACTTCGGCTCGCGCGACGGCGACGGCGCGGCCGCGATGCGCTATACCGAGGCGCGCCTGACCCCGATCGCCAAACTGCTGCTGGACGAGATCGGCCAGGGCACGGTCGACTTCCAGCCGAACTACGACGGCTCCACCGAAGAACCGAAGATGCTGCCGGCGCGCCTGCCGATGGTGCTGCTGAACGGCGCCTCGGGCATCGCGGTCGGCCTGGCCACCGAGATCCCGTCGCACAACCTGGTCGAGGTGGCGCAAGCGGCAGTGGCGATGATCCGCAATCCGAAGATCTCGCATCCGGAGCTGATGGCGCTGATACCCGGCCCGGACTTCCCGGGCGGCGGCCAGATCATCACGCCGCCGGCGCAGATCGCCGAGATGTATGCGACTGGCCGCGGCAGCATGAAGGTGCGCGCGCGCTGGAAGATCGAAGAGCTGGCGCGCGGCCAGTGGCAGGCGGTGGTGTCCGAACTCCCGCCCGGCACCTCGTCGCAGAAGGTGCTCGAAGAGATCGAAGAGCTGACCAATCCGAAGATCAGGCTGGGCAAGAAGGCGCTGTCGCCCGAGCAGCTCGCGCTCAAGCAGCTGATCCTCGGCTCGCTCGACACCATCCGCGACGAATCGGGCCGCAACGCGCCGGTGCGCCTGGTGTTCGAGCCGAAGTCGAAGAACCAGGACCAGACCGAATTCATGCTGATGCTGCTCGCGCATACCTCGCTCGAATCCTCGGCCTCGATCAACCTGGTGATGATAGGCGGCGACGGCCGGCCGCGCCAGAAGGGCCTGTCCGACATCCTGCAGGAGTGGATCGACTTCCGCTTCGTCACCGTGCGGCGCCGCACCGAGCACCGGCTCGGCAAGGTCGATGCCCGCATCCACATCCTCGAAGGCCGGGTGGCGGTGCTGCTCAATATCGACCAGGTGATCCACATCATCCGCAATTCGGACGAGCCGAAGGCGGCGCTGATCGCCGAATTCAACTTGTCCGCGATCCAGGCCGAGGACATCCTCGAGATCCGCCTGCGCCAGCTGGCGCGGCTGGAGGCGATCAAGATCGAACAGGAGCTGGGCGAGCTGCGCAAGGAAAGAGGCACGCTGCAGGACATCCTCGACAACCCCTCGACCATGAAGCGCCTGATCATCCGGGAGATCGAGGCCGACGCCAAACAGTTCGGCGACGTGCGCCGCACCGTGATCGAGGAAGCGCAGAAGGCGGTGGCCGAGCAGAAGGTGGTGGACGAGCCGGTCACCGTGATCATTTCGGAGAAGGGCTGGGTGCGCGCGCGCACCGGCGTCGGCCACGACGTGGCGCAGTTCACCTTCAAGGCCGGCGATGCGCTGTACGGCGCCTTCGAATGCCGCACGGTCGACGCCCTGCTCGGCTTCGGCGACAACGGCAAGGTGTATTCGGTGCCGGTGTCGGCCCTGCCCGGCGCGCGCGGCGACGGCGTGCCGATCACGACCCTGGTCGACCTGTCGGGCGGCGCCCGGATCCTGCATTACTTCGCGGGCAGCGCCCAGACCAATTTGCTGCTGGCCTCGA
>DASRXO010000705.1:0-4915 GCA_035654095.1 Telluria sp. | reverse complement strand
CAACGGCACCACCGGTTACGAGGAGGCCGCGGCCCAAGGCATGCTGGCCGGCCTGAATGCCGCGCTGCTCACGCAAGGCCGCGACGCCTGGGTGCCGGGCCGCGCCGAAGCCTACCTCGGCGTGCTGGTCGACGACCTCACCACCCAGGGTGTGGCCGAGCCTTACCGCATGTTTACCAGCCGCGCCGAGTACCGCCTGAGCCTGCGCGAGGACAACGCCGACATGCGCCTGACCGAAATCGGCCGCCAGCTCGGCTGCGTCGGCGATGCCCAATGGGCCGCCTTCGAAGCCAAGCGCGAAGCGGTCGCGCGTGAACTGGAGCGCCTGCGCTCGACCTGGGTCAACCCGCGCATCCTCGCCGCCGCCGAATCCGAACGCGTGATCGGCCAGGCCATCGAGCGCGAATACTCGCTGGCCGACTTGCTGCGCCGTCCCGGCGTCGCCTACGAAAACCTGATGAGCCTGTCCGGCGTCGATGGCCAGCCGCTGGCCGGTCCGGGCGTCGCCGACCCCGCGGTCAAGGAGCAGATCGAGATCCAGCTCAAGTACGCCGGCTATATCGACCGCCAGGCCAAGGAGGTCGAACGCCACGAGCACTACGAGAACCTGAAGCTGCCGGCCGGCTTCAATTACCTCGACATCACCGCCCTGTCGATCGAAGTGCGCCAGAAGCTCGACAAGCAGCGCCCCGAGACCCTGGGCCAGGCTTCAAGAATTTCTGGTGTGACACCTGCCGCGATCTCGCTTTTGCTGGTACATTTGAAGAAACGCGGCGCAAAGGGTTTCGCCACCCTCAATGAGGAGTTGGCGCAATGAAGTTCTTTGAACGCCCTGCGTTGGCGCACACCCTGGCCGAAGGCATCAAGGAACTACAGCTCGACCTGAACGAAAAGCAACACGAACAGCTGCTCGACTACCTCGCGCTGCTGTTCAAGTGGAATGCGGTGTACAACCTGACCTCGGTGCGCGACCCCATGCAAATGGTCACCCACCACCTGCTCGATTCGCTGGCCGCGGTGCCGGCCTTCGGGACGGCGGTGAGCGTGCTGGACGTCGGGGCAGGGGGCGGCCTGCCGGGCATCGTGCTGGCGATCGCGCGCCCCGCGATGACGGTGGCCCTGATCGACACGGTCCACAAGAAAACCGCCTTCCTGACGCAAGTGAAGGCCGAGCTAGGCTTGGGCAACGTGACGGTGCATACCGCGCGCGTTGAGCAGTTGCAAGTGCCACATAAATTCGACGTCATCACCTCGCGCGCATTTGCGGACTTGTCGGATTTCGTCAACTGGTCGGGGCACCTGCTGGCCGCGGGCGGGCAATTTATCGCCCTCAAGGGCGTGGCCGCGCCAAGCGAGCGGGAGCGGCTGCCCGGCGAGTGGCAAGTGACCGAATTACGGCCTTTGCAGGTGCCGGGGCTGCAAGCAGAGCGTCATCTCGTGTTTATCCGCAAAACAGAGTAAATCATATAAACCGTATAAATGGTTTATACCAGATATACTATATAAATCAGATAAACGATTTTAATAGTATTAACGGTATAAATCGTTATTGTTGCGTCTACGATAAGAAGATACATGGCCAAAATATTTTGCGTCGCAAACCAGAAGGGCGGAGTCGGCAAGACCACCACCAGCGTCAACCTGGCCGCGGGCCTGGCCAAGCTGGACCAGCGGGTGCTGCTGGTCGACCTCGACCCCCAGGGCAACGCCACCATGGGCGCCGGCATCAACAAGGCCGGGCTCACGGCCTCGACCTACGAAGTGCTGCTGGGCGAGGCCGACGTCACCGCGGCGCGCCAGCGTTCGGAATCGGGCCGCTTCGACGTGCTGCCCTCGAACCGCGAGCTGGCCGGCGCCGAAGTCGAGATGGTCGAGCTCGACCAGCGCGAGCGCCGCCTCAAGGACGCGCTGGCCATGGTCGACGCCGAGTACGACTTCATCCTGATCGACTGCCCGCCCGCGCTGTCGATGCTGACGCTGAACGGCCTGTGCGCCGCGCATGGCGTGATCATCCCGATGCAGTGCGAGTACTACGCGCTCGAAGGCCTGTCCGACCTGGTCAACACCATCAAGAAGGTGCACGCCAACCTCAACCCGGACCTGAAGATCATCGGCCTGCTGCGCGTGATGTTCGATCCGCGCATGACGCTGTCGCAGCAGGTCTCGGCCCAGCTCGAGCAGCACTTCGGCGACAAGGTATTCAAGACCATCATCCCGCGCAACGTGCGGCTGGCCGAAGCGCCGTCCTACGGCGTGCCGGGCGTGGTGTTCGACTCGACCTCCAAGGGCGCGCAAGCCTACATCGCGTTCGGCGCCGAGATGGTCAAGCGCATCAAGACAATGTAATCAACGAAAGCACGGAAGAATCATGGCAACAAAAAAACTCAAGGGCCTCGGCCGCGGCCTCGATGCACTGCTCGGCGGTGACGGCGACTTCACCCAGCCCGATGCCGGTACCCCGTCCTCGCTGCCGGTCACCCAGCTGCAGGCCGGCAAATACCAGCCGCGCACCCGCATGGACGAAGGCGCGCTGAACGAACTGGCAGCGTCGATCAAGACCCAGGGCATCATGCAGCCGGTGCTGGTGCGTCCGGTCGGCAAGGATGCCGGCGGCGCGATCAAGTACGAGATCATCGCCGGCGAGCGCCGCTTCCGCGCGGCCCAGCTGGCCGGGCTCGACCAGATCCCGGTGCTGGTGCGCGACGTCGACGACCAGGCCGCCGCCGCCATGGCGCTGATCGAAAACATCCAGCGCGAAGACCTCAATCCGCTGGAAGAGGCGCAGGGCATCCACCGCCTGATCGCCGACTTCAGTTTCACCCACGAGCAGGCCGCGAACGCGGTCGGCCGTTCGCGCAGCGCGGTGTCGAACCTGTTGCGCCTGATGAACCTGGCGGCGCCGGTGCAGACCATGCTGATGGCCGGCGACATCGACATGGGCCACGCGCGCGCGCTGCTGGCGGTCGAAGCCGCCAGCCAGATCAGCCTGGCCAGCCAGGTGGTCGCCAAGCGCCTGTCGGTGCGCGAAACCGAAAAACTCGTGACCCGCGCGATGGAGCAGCAAACCAGCCCGGCCGCCGCGCGTCCAAAGGAAAAATCGGGCGACATCGTGCGCCTCGAGGAAGAGCTGTCCGACAAGCTGGCCACGCCGGTGCTGTTCAAGATGGGCGTCAAGGGCCGCGGCCAGATGATCATCGACTTCGCCGATCTCGACGTGCTCGACGGTGTGCTGGCCCGCCTGCGCGCCTGATTGGCCGTAGTTTCGTTGATCTTGAAGAAACATTTGCGCCGCCGTGAATATCTCTCCGGAGACCGGCACCGCGGTGGTGCGCCCGAGTGGCATTTCAACAGCATTTCGCTCCGCAACGGCCCAGCAACGTTTGACGTGGATCGACGTAAGCACTTATAATCCCGCTGATTCACATAATTCGTAGACCGCATAAAACGGCATTCACTTGGCTGGCGCGAAGAAAAAAACATGTTGCGCATAGTCTCCCTGCAATTGATGGCAACAGTAGTCGCTGGCGTCGCCGCCGCACTGCTGGGGGGATGGCCTGCGATGTTTTCAGCCGTCCTCGGCGGATTATGCTGCGTCGTGCCCAACGGCCTGTTCGCGTTGCGCCTGTTCGCCAATGCGCAGAAACCCGGCGGGGCGAACCCGATGTCGTTTTTCATCGGCGAATTTATAAAGATTGCATTAACGGTGACGCTGCTTGGCGCGACCGCTTGGCTGTACCGCGATTTGAACTGGCTCGCCCTGATTGGCGGCTTCATCGTGGCACTCAAAAGTTACATCATCTTATTGTTTAGGCACCAGAAATGACAACTGAAAATGCGGCGGGAGCAGCACAACCGGCGGGCGAGCACGTCCTGACTGCCGGCCAGTACATCACACACCACCTGGGTCACAATGCCTCCAAGCATCAGACCGACATCATCGACTTCAGCGTTATCCACTACGATACCATCCTTTGGTCGGTGACCCTGGCGACCATCGCCTGCATCCTGCTGATCCTGGCGGCGCGCCGCGCCACTGCCGGCGTACCGGGCCGCTTCCAGGCCGCGGTCGAGTTCGTCGTCGAGATGGTCGAAGACCAGTCGAAAGCCATCGTCCATGGCAACCGCAGCTTTATCGCGCCGGTCGCGCTGACCGTGTTCATCTGGGTCCTGCTGATGAACTCGATGGACTTCCTGCCGGTCGACACCTTCGCCGGCATCTTCCGCGCGCTGGGCATCCATAACGCCGAAGGCCATGAGCCCTTCTTCCGCGCCGTGCCGACCGCCGACCTGAACGGCACCTTCGGCATGGCCCTCGCCGTGCTGACCCTGATGCTCTACTACAACGTGAAGATCAAGGGCCTGGGCGGCTTCGTCCATGAACTGTTCTGCGCGCCGTTCGGCGCCCATCCCGCACTGTGGATCTTCAACTTCGGCCTGAACCTCATCGAATTCGCAGCAAAAACCGTGTCGCTGGCGATGCGACTGTTTGGCAACATGTTTGCCGGCGAACTGATCTTCTTGTTGATCGCGCTGCTGGGCGCGCAATGGGTTGGCTTCAACGCTCAGAGCGTCTTGTTGTCCGGCTTGCATATCGCGGCCGGTTCCGTATGGGCGATCTTCCACATCCTGATCGTGTTGTTGCAGGCTTTTATTTTCATGATGCTGACGCTGGTGTATATCGGCCAGGCGCATGAGAGTCACTAAAAACGCAGCATTGTAGTTCCGCAGGTTTGCAGTAACAGGTTCTTCGATTTTTTTAATTTTTCATATTTTTTTATTTAGGAGTTTTCATGACTAACGTCGCTTTTGTAGCTTTGGCTTGCGGTTTGATCATTGGTTTGGGCGCGATCGGCGCATGTATCGGTATCGGTATCATGGGCGGCAAGTTCATCGAAGCTTCGGCACGTCAGCCTGT
>DASRXO010000704.1:0-3382 GCA_035654095.1 Telluria sp. | reverse complement strand
CGGTCCGCTCAAGTTGAGTTATGCTAAGCCCCTGAACGCGAAGCCGGGCGACCGCCTCGAACGCTTCCAGTTCCAGATGGGGACCGGTTTCTGATCCCACAGCTACCAGATTGCGGAGATTTATGTTGAAAACTATGACTGCCTCGCTGACCGGAAGCCTGTTGTTGCTGGCCTTGTGCGCAAGCGGGCCGGCGCTGGCGCAGACACCGGCGCCGGCGCCGAACGCGCCGAGCCGGATCGGCTTCGTCTTCACCGAGCGCCTGTACACCGAATCGAAGCTCGCGAAAGCGGCCGACGCCAAGATCGAAGCGGAATTCTCGAAGCGCCAGAAGGTCAGGCTCGACATGGCCGCGCGCTACAAGGCGCTGACCGACAAGTTCGACAACGAGAGCGCGAACCTGTCCGAGGCCGAGCGCACCAAGCGCGTGCGCGAACTGCTCGACGTCGAAAAGGACTTGCAGCGCACCGAACGCGAGTTCCGCGAAGACCTGATGCAGCGTAAGAACGAAGAGCGCTCGATCATCGCGCAGAAGGCCTACAAGCTGATCGAACAGATCGCCGAGCAGGAACATCTCGATGTCGTCCTGCAGGAATCCGTGTGGGTCAGCCCGCGCGTCGATTTGACCGACAAGATCCTCAAACAGCTCGACAAATAAACAGACACGGAAGACCAGGATGGGCACTCGACTAGGTGAATTGGTCGAACGCTTGGGAGGACAACTGGTGGGCGACGCGAACCTCGAAGTGAGCGGGATCGCCCCACTGGCCGACGCCGGCGTTTCGCACATCAGCTTTCTAAGCAATAGCAAACTGCGCGCCCAGGCCGCGCACAGCAAGGCCGCGGCGCTGATCCTGTCGGCCGCCGACGACGCCATGCTCGCCGCCAGCTTCGGCGGCGCGCGCATCGTCACCCCCAACCCGTATGCCTACTTCGCGCGCGCGGCCCAGTATTTCGCGGCGCAGGGCGAGATCGTCGCGGCCCCCGGCATCGACCCCAGCGCCAGCGTGGCGCCGGGCGCGCTGGTCGACCCCGGCGCCCACGTCGGGCCGCATGCGACGATCGAACACGGCGCGCTGATCGGCGCCGGCGCGGTGATCGGCGCCGGCTGCTTCGTCGGGCGCGAGGCGGTGATCGGCGAGGGCACCCGGCTGTTCGCGAATGCGACCTTCCACGCGCGCTGCGTGATCGGCGCGCGCGGCATCGTGCATTCGGGCGCGGTGATCGGCACCGACGGTTTCGGCTTCGCCAGCGAGGGCGGGGTCTACATCAAGATCCCGCAGACCGGGCGGGTGGTGATCGGCGACGACGTCGACATCGGCGCCAACACCACCATCGACCGCGGCGCGCTGGCCGACACCGTGATCGAAGACGGCGTCAAGCTGGACAACCAGATCCAGATCGGCCACAACTGCCGCATCGGCGCGCACACCGCGATGGCCGGCTGCGTCGGCGTGGCCGGCAGCGCGACGATCGGCAAGCACTGCACCTTCGGCGGCGCCGCCATGGTGCTCGGGCACCTGACGATCGCCGACAACGTGCACATTTCGTCGGGCAGCATGGTGTCGCGCTCGATCCTCGAAGCAGGGCAGTACACCGGTTTTTATCCGCTGGCGAAGAACGCCGAGTGGGAGAAAAGTGCGGCGATCGTCCGCAATCTGGCGGCCATGCGGGATAAAATCCGCGCGCTGGAAAAAACAATTAAAACGCTTACAGAACCAAAATGACCACTACCGAAAACAAGACCCTCGACATCCAGCAGATCAAGCAGTACCTGCCGCACCGCTATCCGCTGCTGCTGGTGGACCGCGTGCTGACCTGGGAGTCGGGCAAGACCATCAGCGCGATCAAGAACGTCACCGTCAACGAAGAATTCTTCAACGGCCACTTCCCGCACAAGCCGGTGATGCCGGGCGTGCTGATGATCGAAGCGATGGCGCAGACCGCCGCCATCCTGTCGTTCCTGACCATGGACATCAAGCCGGACGAGAACTCGGTGGTGTACTTCGTCGGCATCGACAATGCGCGCTTCAAGCGCCCGGTGGAGCCGGGCGACCAGCTCAAGATGGACGTCGAGATCCTGCGCGTCTCGCGCGGCATCTGGAAGTACAAGGCGGTCGGCAGCGTGGACGGCAAGGTCGCGGTCGAGGCCGAACTGATGTGCACCATCCGCAGCGCCAGCGACGCGAGCCAACCAGCGGGGCAGTAATGGCGAGTATCCATCCCAGCGCCATCGTCGACCCCGGGGCCGAACTGGACGGCTCGGTCGAGATCGGGCCGTACTCGATCATCGGCCCGCATGTGCGGATCGATGCCGGCACCGTGGTCGGCCCGCACGTGGTGATCGAAGGCCACACGACGATCGGCAAGGACAACAAGTTCTTCCAGTTCTCCTCGATCGGCGCCGCGCCGCAAGACAAGAAGTGGGACGGCGAGCCGACCCGGCTCGAAGTCGGCGATCGCAACACGATCCGCGAATTTTGCACCTTCAACACCGGCACCGTGCAGGACGCCGGCGTCACGCGCCTCGGCAACGACAACTGGATCTCGGCCTATGTGCACCTGGCGCACGACTGCCAGGTCGGCAGCAACACGATCTTCTCGAATAACGCCCAGCTGGCCGGCCACGTCGAAGTGGGCGACTGGGCCATCTTGTCGGGCTTCGCCGGGGTGCACCAGTTCTGCAAGATCGGCGCGCACGCCTTCATCGGCATGTACACCAGCCTGACCCAGGACGTGCCGCCGTTCGTGCTGGTGTCGGGCAATCCGGCCGGCGCGCGCGGCGTCAATACCGAGGGCCTGAAGCGGCGCGGCTTTTCGCGCGCCCAGATCGACGGCATCCGCGCCGCCTACAAGATGGTCTACCGCGCCGGCCTGACGCTGGAAGAGGCCAAGGCCGCGCTGGCCGAGGAAGAGGGCGTGTCGCTCGAGGCGGCCCAGCAGATCCGCGCGATGCGCGAGTTCCTGGGCGTGGCCAGCCGTGGCATCGTCCGCTGAACTGTCGGTCGCGCTGGTCGCCGGCGAGGTGTCCGGCGACATGCTGGCCGCGCGCCTGCTGGCCGGCCTGCGCCCGCATCTGCCGCAGGCGCGCTTCCATGGCATCGGCGGCCCGCGCATGGCCGAGCAGGGCTTCGTGTCCGAGCTGCCGATGGATACGCTGACGGTGCGCGGCCTGTTCGAAATCATTCCGCGCTACCGCGAAATCAAGGGCATCCAGAACGCGCTGCGCGACCGCCTGCTGGCCGAGCGGCCGGCGGTGTTCATCGGCGCCGACTACCCCGGCTTCAACCTCGGGCTCGAGATGCAGCTCAAACAGGCCGGGATCCCGACCGTGCACTTCGTCAGCCCGCAGATCTGGGCCTGGCGCGGCGGGCGCATCAAGAA
>DASRXO010000703.1:0-4745 GCA_035654095.1 Telluria sp. | reverse complement strand
GGCATCGGTCAGCACGGCCAGCGAGTTGATCCGCAACATGGGATCGTTGCCGTCGTCGGGATCGAGCTGCGGGTGGACGCTGTCCCAGCGCTGTTCGAGCAGGCGCTCGATCAGGCGGATCGCGTCGGCAAAGCCGGCCGGGCCGTGCAGGTCGAGCACCGAGCGCAGCAGCGGCGTGGCGAGGCGCAGGTCGCGGCTGCGTTCGAGCAGCGCCAGCGCCAGCTTCTTGACTTGCTTCCATTCGGGCGGGATGGCCGGCGTGATGGTGTCGCCGTACTGCACTTCGGGCTTGCCGAGGGCAGCCTGTTCGAGCTCCAGGAAAGCCGGATCGTATTCCAGGTTGGGGCCGCAGGGAGCCTCATCGGCGACCGGCTGCAGCAATGCGTCAACGTCAACAATACTCATGATAAGCGCGTTTTGGACCTGCACAGACTGCAAGCGCTGTCGTCGGGTTGCGAGCGCAGCGGTTCTTTTTTAGCGTGTCCGTGATCGTAGTTAAAAAACATTGTTCAGCAGACATCCCCGCACGACTATACGCGATTTTCCTCACGCATCGTCAAAAAAATCGCTTATTTTTCTGCGCGGGATCAAGGCCCGGCCATTGACATTCGACCTGCAGCGGAGTATCGAATTTTGCATTTGACGAGCTCGTGTTTACCCGCGTGCGCTGGTGCTCCTGGCGTTTTTTTTCAGAGCGAACCATCTCGGTAACATCGATATCAGCACCTCGTCTTTGGCGACCAGATGATGGTACAGGGCGGCCGCGGCATGCAGCCCTGCGAGCCACATGATGATGTCCCCCAGCCAGCCATGGATCGCCGACAGCGTCAGGCCGAGATCGTGCGAGGGCGCGAACGGCGGAGAAATCCGCAGCCCCCACAGGAATGTCAGCGGGTGCCCTTCCAGCCACGCACCGGCGATGGCTGTCAGCGGCAAGGCCAGCAACAGCAGGTACAAGCCGTATTGCACCAGGCTTGCGGCGACGTCCATCCAGCGCGCCACCGCGGGCGGCTGCGGACGGGTGGCCACCGCACGCCATAACAAGCGCAGTATCGCCAGGACGAATACGCAGCCGCCAAGCGTTTCGTGAAGGTGGCGGCCGGCGTCCGCTTGCGGCAGATACACGCGCTGCTCGGAGCCGCCGGGGCCGTAAATGAATGCGAGGAGCGCGAGCATCGCGGTGAGCCAATGAAAGGCCTGGCTCACCGCTCCGTATCGGGACCTTGTTTTGGTTGGCATCCGGGCCCTCATGCGGCCACTGCGAACAGGACGCCGACCGCGGCGGTGACGCCCATGGCCAAGGCGCTCCAGAAGGTGACGCGGATGACCGCGGGGAGTATCTTCGCCCCGCCGGTTTTTGCGGCCAGCCCGCCCAGAAAGGCCAGACCGAGCAGCGCCGCGACGCTTACCGCCGGTAACAGGACGTGCTGAGGCGCCAGCGCGACGACGGCCAGCGGCAGCGCGGCGCCGGAGGCAAAGCTGCAGGCCGAGGCGAGTGCCGCCTGCAGCGGCTTCGCGGTATTGGCATCTGAAATGCCGAGTTCATCCCTGGCGTGGGCGGCCAGCGCATCGCGCGCCATGAGTTTGGCGGCGACCTCCTGTGCCAGCGGCAAATCGAGCCCGCGGCGCACATAGATCCCGGCCAGCTCGCTGTGCTCGGCGGCGAAATCGGTCTTGATTTCTTCGCGCTCTTGGTTCAGCGCCGCCTTTTCGGTATCGGATTGGGAGTAGACCGAGACGTACTCGCCGGTTGCCATGGACATGGCGCCAGCGACCAGGCCCGCCACCCCGGTCAACAAAATGTTGGCGTGCGCCGCATGCGCGGCAGCGACGCCGACCACCAAACTGGCCGTCGAGACGATGCCATCGTTGGCGCCGAGTACCGCGGCCCTTAGCCAGCCTATCGACTTGATGCGATGTCCTTCGCTATGACGTTTCCGCATTGCCGGCTCCTTCGTTCGATTCGTCTGGATCGATGCGCGCCTTGCCGGTCCTGGCGCGGCGCGCCGCGTTCACGCCATCGAGCCAATCCCGCGCCCCCGCCTCGAACGCGGCGTCGATGGTCTCTTGCGACAGGCAATACACCGATGCCCAGGCGGCCCGGCCATCGGCGGTATTGGTCGGGAAGTCCTCCCGTTCGATCGGCCACTGGTACTTTCGGATCAGCGCACGAACGACCGTGGCCAGGCTCGCCTTGCGATGCGCAAAAATGCTTTCGACACCGGTCATGTCCTTCGATTCGAGCAGCACGCTGAGCACCTGTGCGCGGATCGAGGTGGGGCCTTTGGGGTAGCGGGGTTGTTGTTTCATGGCCCACAGTGTAGCGCGCAGCGGGCGCGACCGGTCCCTCTACGCGATCTTGCAGTGCAGGACGACGTCCGGATCGATCTTCACCACGTTGTCCGGCGGCTTGATCAGCGCCAGGTAGGCGTGCGCCGCCGCGTAGTCGTCCTCGCCCGCATCGGGCAGCCACTTTACGCGATTGGGGTCTGCTTTTGCCACGCTAGTCTCCTCGGGTGAATGAGGCTGGCGCCTATTGATGGCGCAGCCAAATGCAGTGTGCTGGCTGCAGGCCGCGCCGTCGGTTCGCTCACGCACATCGGAGCCGATAGCAGGCTGTGCCCCCAAATGCGCAGTTCATCGCATTCCCCTGCTTGGGCGCACGGGTGCTGCTTATAGTTGACGCATCACCTACCCATAGACACGGAGAACCCGAGATGAACAAACTGATTGGTACCGCACTCGTGGCGGTCATGCTGTCGGCCGCGGCTGGCCCGGCCACCGCCGACGAACTGGTCAGCGAAAGCCGCAACATCGACGCGCGCGTGCTGCGCGTCAAGCTGGGCGGCGTGATCGACCTGCGCCTGAAACAGGGCGCCACGCCTTCGCTCGTGATCTCCGGCGAAAAAGCCTATGTCGCGAAGGTGACCACCAGCCAGAACGGCGATACCCTGGTCATCGATACCGAGAACGATCACATGCATTTCGGCAAAAACCACACGCGCCAGCTGCGTGCCGAACTGACGCTGCCGCAGTTGAGCGAGTTCATCTCCCAGGGCGTGGGCTCGTCCGAGGTCAGCGGCTTCTCGGGCGACGAGATCAAGCTCGCGCTGGACGGCGCCGGCACGGTGACGGTCAGCACCCGCCATAAAGTCGTCAATGCGCGCCTGGCGGGCGTGGGCAGCATGACCCTCAATGCGGGCGACAGCGAGCGTGTCGAGCTGAACCTGCGCGGCGCCGGCCAGATCACGGTCAACGGCCAGAGCAAGCTGCTGCGCGCCAAGCTGGGCGGTGTGGGCAGTCTCGACGCGCAGCAACTGCGCGCCGACACGGTCGACCTCGACATGACGGGCCTGGGCGGCGCCACGGTCTACGCCAAGACTTCGGCCAATCTCAGGCTCAACGGCCTGGGCTCGGCGACGGTGTATGGCAAGCCGGCCAACCGCAACTCGACCGCACACGGCCTGGGCAGCGTGAGCTGGAACTGAGGTCCGCGCGCACAAGCACAAGCCGCCTCGTGACACAGGCGGCTTTTTTACGCCTACTTGATCGCCATGTCGTCCTTGACGGCCTTGACGCCCTTGACCTGGCGCGTCAGTTCGACCGCGCGGCGCTCGGCCTCGCGCGAACTGACGAAGCCGCTCAGCTGGACCGTGCCCTTGAAGGTTTCGACATTGACCTCGGTGGCTTTGACCTGGGAATCGGCCGCCAGCGCAGCCTTGACCTTGCCGGTGATCACACTGTCGTCGATGTATTCGCCGGTACCTTCGCGCGTGGCGGTCGGCGCGCAAGCGACCAGAAGCAGGAGCAGGACGGTGGACAGGAGGGAAGTGAAGCGGTGTGCGGATCTCATGGCGATGCTCCATTGGTCGGTTTGGGACCAGGCCATTGTCGCGTGGGTCGCTGCCGCACGTTTGATATTACACAAACGTGCGGCGGCGAGCGCACTCAGCCGGCCTCGCGCGGGCCGGGCTTGAGCGCCAGCACCGGCTTGGCGCGGATCAGGTCGCGTCCGATCACAAGCCGCATATCGGCCGTCCTGGTATTGGCCTGCACCACGGTGGCCGCGCCGAAGCGTTCGGCCAGCCGTTCGGCCGCTGCGCGAAACGCCGGCTGGTACTCGATGCGGGTTTGCTGCACGCCGAAACCTTTTTGGTTCGAAAGCCGCACCACGCGCAGGCCCGGATCGTCCATGCTGCGTGCCAGCGAGCGCGCCATGCCGGTCACGCCGTTGCCGTTGCGGATCTCGAGCAGGATGGCGTCCGGCGCGGCCAGGACCAGCGGCAGCGGCGCAGCCCGGACATTGTGCAGCTCGAACATGCCGCTGGCGGTCGCGCGCACCTCGGTGTGCGCGGTCACCGCGCTGTCGATCGCGGCCAGCCCGGCGCGCGGCGCGATCGCATAGTCGGCCTTGAAGTCATGCTGCCGCAGTGCGCTGGCCTGGCGCAGCATCAACTGGGCACGCTCGTCCTGGCCCAGCCTGGCGAGCGCGCTGCCGAGGTGCTGCCAGGCGCGGTGGTTCAAGGGGTCGAGCAAGCATGCCTTCTCGAGCGCCGCCAGGGCTTGCTCGTACTCGCCATTCAGGAAGTGGGCGTAGCCGAGGTTGCTGAACAGGAAGGCGGCGGCCGGGCCGGGCGCCGCGCCGGCCGTCAAGTCGCGCCAGATCGCGATCGCCTGGCTGAACTCGCCCTGCTCGGCGTGCAGCGTGGCCAAGCCGTTGCGCGCGTTCAGGTGGGCCGGATCGG
>DASRXO010000702.1:0-2133 GCA_035654095.1 Telluria sp. | reverse complement strand
GCACCGCCGCCAATTGCGCGGCGATGAAATCGAAGCCCGCCAGCTCGGCCTGCGCCAGCATCTCCTCGAGCTGCGCGCGGCGGCCCTCGAGCTGCGGCAGCGCCAGCCAGTAATGCATCAGCGCGCGGAACATGAAGGGCTGCATCGCCGCTTCCCAGTTCCGCGACGGCAGCACCTCGGCGTCGACCGTGCCGCCGCGGATGCTGCGCAACATGCTCAATTGCTGGTAGACCGCGGTGTCGTGGCTCTGCACCGCGCGGGTCGCGACGTCGAGGTAGGCATCGGCCAGCTTGTCGTGTTTGGGATCGCCGCTGCGCAGCAGGGCCAGCACGTACAGGTGACCGCCGATGCCCTGGAAGATCGACTTGCGCTTGCCGGTCTCGCGCCGCAGCGTCTTGAGCGCATGCTCGAAGCCGGCCAGCGCCGCCGCATGCTCGTCGCGCAGCAGCAGGATCGCGCTGCGGTAGAACTGGGCCTGCGAGTCGTCGAGGTCGAGCAGCAGGCGCGTGGCCTCGTCCAGCCGGCCGCACAGGATCAGCTGTTCGGCCAGTGCCACCCGCAGCGCCATCGACGCCGTGCCCTGCGCCACATGGCGCTCCGCATACGCGCGCAAGACCGGCGCGCCGGCCGGTTCGCGCTGCACGTTGTTGACCAGGACCGCCAGCACCTCGTCGCGCAGCAGCGGGTGGATGCGCTCGAACAGCTCGGGCTCGAACGGCCGCGCGCAGATGTCGACCAGCGGATGCAGGTAGCCGGCCTCGTGGCAGCCCATGCAGGCCGCCAGCAGCGGCGCCACGCGCTTCGGTTCGGCGCCGTCGGCCAGCGCCATGCGCAGCAGCGCCACGCCTTGGCGGTAGCTGCGCAGGACCACGAAGCCCTCCCAGTTCTTGCGCAGCGGCGTGACCGATTGGTAGGCGGCGCACAGCGGATGGAACAGGCGCTCGTCAATGGCGGCGCGGATTGCCGGCCAAGCCACGTCGGGCGTAACCGCGCTGCCGCGGCCGGCCATCTCGCCGGTCATGCCGAGCGCGCGCAGGTGGGCAAGGCCGTCGGCCAGCCGCTGCTCGTTGTCGAGGATGCCGGCCTGGACGAGGTGCTCGTGGATGCGCGCCTTGCCCATCGGCTCACCCGCCAGGGCGAGCAGCGCCAGGATCATCTTCTCGTGAAGCGCCAGGCCTTCGAACGGGGTGCGTAAATCGGCTGCGGTCATTCAGGTGCGGGCAGGTTGTCGATCGCGACCGGCGCCGGCGCGTCGGGCGAGGCGAGGCCGAAAATGCGCAGGTAAAAATACAGCTCGGCCTCCAGCGTGCGCACGATGCTGTCGGCCTTGCGGAAGCCGTGGCCTTCGCCTTCGAGCGTCATGTAGGCGACCGGTACGCCGCGTTCGCGCAGCGCGCCGACCATCACTTCCGATTGCTGGGGCGGCACCACCTTGTCGTCGAGGCCCTGGAAGAAAATCATCGGGCGCCGCAGTTCATCGGTGTGGTTGATCGGCGAACGCAGCAAGTACAGCGCGGCCGATTCCGGCGCGGGCGCGATCAGGTATTCGTTGTAGTGCGACTCGAATTTGTGCGAGTCGGCATCCAGGCCCGCGAGGTCGGACACGCCGTAGTAGCTGGCGCCGGCCTTGAACACGTCATGGAAGGTCAACGCGCACAAGGTGGTCAGCCCGCCGGCGCTGCCGCCGCGGATCACCAGCCGCTCGGCGTCGACCACGCCGCGGGTGGCGAGGTAGCGCGCGCCGGCCACGCAGTCGTCGACGTCGATCACGCCCCACTGGCCCTTGAGCGCGTCGCGGTAGGCGCGCCCGAAGCCGCTGCTGCCGCCGTAGTTCACGTCCAGCACCGCGAAGCCGCGGCTGGTCCAGAACTGGGTCGCCAGCTTGAGCGTATTGCTGGCCATGCCGGTCGGGCCGCCGTGGCTGATCACCATCAGCGGCGGCTTGCCGCCGGGCGCCGCTTCGAAGTCGGCATTGCAGGGCGGGTAGTAGAAGGCGTGCGCCAGCCGGTTCCCGCTGCTCGGATAGCTGATGCTCTCGGGGACCGACAGGTAGCCGACCGGCGGCAGCGCGGTGATCGAATGGGCCAGGATCTCATGCGCGCCGGTGTACAGGTCGATGCGCGCCAGCTCGAG
>DASRXO010000701.1:0-6460 GCA_035654095.1 Telluria sp. | reverse complement strand
CGTCGAAACCGGAGCGGAAGCCAACGGCCAGACCGAGATCCGCAAGGGACTGGAAGCCGGCCAGAAGGTTGTGGTGTCGGGCCAGTTCCTGATCGATTCCGAGGCCAGCCTCAAAGGCACCGCGACCCGCATGGGCGACGCGCCGGCGGGAGCCGCCAAATGATCGCCAGGCTGATACGCTGGTCGATCGCGAACCGCTTCCTGGTGCTGCTGGCGACCGTCATGTTGACCGGCTGGGGCGTCTGGTCGTTGTCGAAGACGCCGCTCGATGCGCTCCCCGACCTGTCGGACGTGCAGGTGATCATCCGCACCAGCTATCCGGGCCAGGCGCCGCAGATCGTCGAGAACCAGGTCACCTATCCATTGACCACGACGATGCTGTCGGTGCCGGGCGCGAAGTCGGTGCGCGGCTACTCGTTCTTTGGCGACTCCTTCGTCTACATCCTGTTCGAGGACGGCACCGACCCGTACTGGGCGCGCTCGCGGGTGCTGGAATACCTGAACCAGGTGCAGGCGCGCCTGCCCAGCCAGGCCAGGACCGCGCTCGGCCCGGATGCGACCGGCGTCGGCTGGATCTACGAGTATGCGCTGGTCGACCGCAGCGGCAAGATGGACCTGTCGCAGTTGCGTGCATTGCAGGATTGGTTCCTCAAGTTCGAACTGAAGGCGGTGCCGAATGTCTCCGAGGTCGCCAGCGTCGGCGGCATGGTGCGCCAGTACCAGGTCGTGCTGGACCCGGACAAGCTGCGCGCCTACGGCATCGCGCACGGCAAGGTGATCGAGGCGATCCGGCGTGCCAACCAGGAGACCGGCGGCGCCGTGATGGAGTTGGGCGAGGCGGAGTACATGGTGCGCGCATCGGGCTATCTGCAGTCGCTCGACGACTTCCGCAAGATACCGTTGACGAGCACCGACGCGGGCGTATCGGTGCGCCTCGGCGACGTCGCGCGCATCCAGCTGGGACCGGAGATGCGGCGCGGGATCGCCGACCTGAATGGCGAGGGCGAGGTGGCCGGCGGCGTGATCGTGATGCGCTCCGGTAAAAACGCGCTGGAGACGATCGCCGCGGTCAAGGCCAAGCTGGAGAAACTCAAGCCCGGCTTGCCGCCCGGCGTGGAGATCGTCCCCGTCTACGACCGCTCGAACCTGATCAAGCGTGCCGTCGCCAACCTCGAACACAAGCTGGTCGAGGAGTTCATCGTCGTCGCGCTGGTCTGCGCGCTCTTCCTGTTCCATATCCGCTCGGCGCTGGTGGCGATCGTGTCGCTGCCGCTCGGGATTCTCGCCGCTTACATCGTGATGCACTACCAGGGCGTGAATGCCAATATCATGTCCTTGGGTGGCATCGCGATCGCCATCGGCGCAATGGTCGACGCAGCGGTGGTGATGATCGAGAACGCGCACAAGCACATCGAGGCGTGGCATCACGCGCATCCGGACCAAGCACTAAGCGGCGACGCGCACTGGCGCGTGATCGGCGACGCCGCGGCCGAGGTGGGGCCGGCGCTGTTCTTTTCGCTGCTGATCATCGTGCTCTCCTTCATTCCCGTGTTCACGCTGGAGGCGCAGGAGGGACGGCTGTTTGCGCCGCTGGCCTTCACCAAAACCTATGCGATGGCCGCCGCGGCCGGCCTGGCGGTGACGCTCATTCCGGTGTTGATGGGCTACCTGATCCGGGGACGCATTCCCGGCGAGCAGGCGAACCCGCTCAACCGCGGCCTGATTGCCTTGTACCGGCCATTGCTGGAGATCGTGCTGCGCCATCCGAAGGCGACGATTGCGGTTGCCGCGCTGGTTGCGGTGGTGACGGTGTGGCCGGCCTCGCGGCTGGGTGGCGAATTCATGCCGCCGCTGGATGAAGGCGACCTGCTGTACATGCCGTCCGCCTTGCCCGGCATCGGCGCCGGCAAAGTCGCCGAGCTGTTGCAGCAAACCGATCGCCTGATCAAGACCGTGCCGGAGGTGCAGAGCGTGTTCGGCAAGGCGGGCCGGGCGGAGTCGGCCACGGATCCGGCGCCGCTGGAGATGTTCGAAACCACGATCCAGTTCAAGCCGCGCGACCAGTGGCGGGCCGGCATGACGAGCGATAAGCTGGTCGAGGAGCTGGACCGCATCGTCCGGGTGCCGGGGCTGTCGAATATCTGGGTGCCGCCGATCCGCAACCGGATCGACATGCTCGCCACCGGGATCAAGAGCCCGGTCGGCGTCAAGGTCGCGGGCGCAAGCTTGCAGGAGATCGACCGGATCACGGGCGAGATCGAGCGGGTGGTCAAGACGGTGCCCGGCGTGTCGTCGGCGCTGGCCGAACGGTTGAACGGCGGCCGCTATGTCGACATCAAGATCGACCGCGACGCGGCGGCGCGCTACGGCATGAACATCGCCGACGTGCAAAGCATCGTCGCCAGCGCAATCGGCGGCGACAACGTCGGCGAAACGGTGGAGGGCCTGCAGCGCTTTCCGATCAACGTGCGCTACCCGCGCGAGTTGCGCGACTCGGTCGAGAAGCTGCGCGCACTGCCGGTGCTGACCGAACGCGGCGCGCAGATCCGCCTCGGCGACATATCCACGATCGGCATCAGCGATGGCCCACCGATGCTCAAGAGCGAAAACGCGCGCTTGTCGGGCTGGGTGTACATCGACATTCGCGGCCGGGACCTCAGCTCCGCGGTGCGCGATATGCAGCAAGCGGTCGCGCAAGGCGTCAAGCTGCCCGCTGCTTACTCGGTGTCGTGGTCGGGGCAGTTCGAGTACCTGGAGCGTGCGACGGCGAAGCTCAAGGTCGTCGTGCCGGCGACCTTGCTGATCATCTTCGTGCTGCTGTATTTGACGTTCAAGCGCTTCGATGAGGCGGCGCTGATCATGGCCACCTTGCCGTTCGCGCTGGCCGGCGGCATCTGGCTGCTGTGGCTCCTGGGGCACAATCTGTCGGTGGCCAGCGGGGTCGGCTTCATCGCGCTGGCGGGGGTGTCGGCGGAGTTCGGGGTGATCATGCTGCTGTACCTGAAGAACGCATGGGAGGCGCGCCTCGCGGCGGGCAAGGGCAGCGATGCCGATCTGCTGGAGGCGATCCGCGAGGGCGCCGTGCTGCGCGTGCGGCCGAAGGCGATGACGGTGGCGGTGATCGTTGCCGGCCTGGTACCGATCATGGTGGGGGCGGGCACCGGGTCCGAGGTCATGCAGCGCATCGCGGCGCCGATGGTGGGTGGGATGATCACCGCGCCGCTGCTGTCGATGTTCGTGGTTCCGGCGGTATACCTGCTGCTGCGCCGCTCGCGGCGAGGTCCAGCGGCCGGCCGCACTACCGGGGAAGCCCCTTAGCCCAAGGCCTTGCTGCCGGCATCGTCGATCGTGCCGGCCGAATCGCGCACGTTCTTTTGCACGGTGACGGCGGCAAACAGGCTCAGCACGAACGACATGGCATAGAAGCCTTTCTCGCTCGGCGCGATGGTCGCGTTCCACAGGCCGACGGCGATCAGCAGCACGGTCAATAGCAGGGACATCCAGCACAGCCCGAAGTAGAGCGCGGTGACGGGCGTGCCCTCGATGCGGTCGCGCACGGATTTTTGCAGCGAGACAGCGGCGAACAGGCCGTACATCAGCAGCGTGAAGTAGTAGCCCTTTTCGTTCAGGGCCATCGTCGCATTCCACAGCCCGATGAGGTACATGAGGATACCGATCAGCAGGGCTGACCAGGATGCGCCGACGAAGGCGCCCGAAGGACTCTTTTGGATCGACATGTGCTTCTCCTTGTTGATGAACGGAAATTTGAGCGTAGCTCGGCCTCCACGAGGCATTCTTAACATTCCACAACAATCGACGCCGTACACAACGCAGCGCTCGCTCTTGGAATTTCTTTAAAGACATATTTCTGGCGGCTTTATATTTACACTGATAGGATTGAGGCGGCGATCGCCCCCGTCGTCCTCGCGAACGCGGGGACCCACACCACGCGGTCTACCGCTTGCTGAAACATTTTTTGTATTGCGTCGATCGAGGCCGAAAGCCTTGACTATCAGGTGTCGCCGGCTTAAACGACACCCCGTTTACACGAAATCCGGTACCGCCGCTACGTGCTGCTCATAGTCGAACCGTCGGATTCCGGCAAAAGCGATTGACAACGGAATTTCGATATGTCGCTGTGGCGGGGGTTTTTCGGGGGTAAACATACGCATTGTCGATTCCTTCGATATACTTACAGTAGTTCCTTCTCCCTCTTGCCCTCGGTATAGTCGTGTTCCACCGCCGATTCCGATGGTAATCTGCGAGCCTGCGTTGCAGTGATGCCGGATCTCTCAATCCGCTTGCTGATGTGTGATCGTCCTCGCGGAAGAGTCTATGCCATCAAACATCAGCGATATCAGCCCCGGAAGTGAATCGCCCCAGGCCATCCGTTTCGCGACGATCGTGTATAGCCGCCTGCTGCTCACAGGTTTTGCGCTGATGCCGGCCTTACTGATTGGCTACCTGTTCTACTTCCAGGACCCCTCACTCAAATTCGAAAGCCATGGTTTTCATGAAATTGCGATCGCGGTAGCGACGCTGGAAGGCGTGTTTGTCACCTACGTGACCTGGCTATGCTACCGCTCGTCCGGCGAAGCGCTGCTGCGCTGGATGTCGCTCAGCTTCCTCGCTTTTGTGCTGATCTATGCGCCGCATGGTGCGTTCACCAGACTCGCAGACCACAATATGTGGCTGTTCCTTCTGTACGGCCCTGCATCGCGACTGGCGATGGCGATCCTGCTGTTTGTCGCACTTCTGTCGTACCACCACCTCGCCGACACGGCGTACCGGCGCACCGCGTCCCGTTCGTGGTTGCCGTGGATAGGGCTGTTCCTGCTGGTCGACTTAACGGTGGCGTTTATCGCGTATTCGCCCATAGCCAGCGCCCCGGCGGTACGGCTGTCGATGGAAGGCGGGGCCTTCGTCTTCTCCGTGTTGAACGTGGCGGTGCTCCTATTGCGCCGCATCCGCTCGCCGTTGATGGTGATTTTCGCAGTCTCGATCACCGTCTTCGCACTGTCGTCGCTGGCGTTCATCCTTGCACGTCCTTGGAACCACATGTGGTGGTTGGCTCATGCGATTTTCGCCGCTGGATTCTTCCTGTTGAGCTACGGCGTGGTGAAGGCATTCCTCACAACCCACTCCTTCTCGACGATCTATAGCCAGGAAGAGCTGATGGTGCGGCTGGCCGAGGCAGTGGCACGGACCCAGCAGGAGCTGGACGAACTCAAGCACTCCAATCTGGCGCTCGAGCGCCTGGCGGCGTCCGACCCGCTGACGGGCGCGGACAATCGTCGGCGCTTCATCGAACAAGTCGAGGTCGAGATTGCGCGATTCCAGCGCAGCGGTGCGCCGTTCTCCGTGGTGGCCCTCGACCTGGACAATTTCAAGGCCATCAATGATCGCTATGGGCACATCGCGGGCGACGACGTCCTGAAGGGGTTTGTGCAGAAATGCCGCGAGGCGATTCGACCGTATGACAGCATCGCTCGCGTGGGTGGAGAGGAGTTTATGGTCTTGCTGCCTCAGACTCAGCTCGACGCCGCACGGGCCGTCGCCGAGCGTCTTCGCATCGCTGTCGCAAATGCCTCCTTTGCGAGCGGCCTGGAGCTGCTCACGGAAGTCACGGTGAGCAGCGGCGTATCGCAATCAGGCCGCGATGGCGACACCATGGACGCGATTCTGCGGGTCGCCGATATCCGCCTGTATCGCGCGAAACACCAAGGGAGAAATTGCGTGATCGCCGCCTAACCGCGCGACGCCATGGACCGCCAACGTAGGTGGCGCGGTCGATTTGGCCATCATCCACGATCAGTCGCAGCCGCTGTGCGGCGCGCAAAAATACCTCGCGCTGCCGCAACATTCAGTCGCAGCACAGTGAAAATGCGTGAGAATTCCGCCGCCCGCTTTTTTGAAACTCACCGTACCGTCGCTCCACAGCAATGTTAAACAATTGGCCACGCGGCGGTCCAAACTGTGACGATCTGTGACTATTCCCTAGGGAAAGTGTTCGGTTGATTGTGAATTTCCACGTAGAAATATTTCTGACAGAGCAGTTTTACACTGGTAGGATCGATGCCAATGTAAATATGCTCTGATGAGATTTTGTGGCCGCGCGGTGCCCAATTCATCAGCCTTGCCATGTCGGAGCGGATGAATTCAGGAGCATGAGTCAGGACATCGATCAAGCGCAATTTTTCTGGGCCTTGCAGGCGCTTTGCCTATTACACCGAAAGTCATTTTCCCTCGAGCTGGCCAAGCAACAGGTACCGGCGCCATTTTCGGTCGAGCGGTTCGCGCAGGCCGCCGGCGCCTTCGGGCTGGATGCCGTAGCCCGAGAGACGAAAGCGGCAGCCTTGCACAAGGAGACCTTTCCGCTGGTCGCCTGGATGCTGGGCGCGGTGCCGGCCCTGGTCCTGCAGGCCACCGAGACACAGGTGCTGGTGCTGGAGGCCGCCGA
>DASRXO010000700.1:0-2728 GCA_035654095.1 Telluria sp. | reverse complement strand
ACCTGCACGGCGACCACAGCGTGTTCGTGCTGCTGCTGACCGTGTTCTCGCTCGGGATCGGCACCGGCTCGCTGCTGTGCGAGCGCCTGTCCGGCCACAAGGTGGAGATCGGGCTGGTGCCCTTCGGTTCGATCGGGCTGTCGGTGTTCGGCATCGACCTGTCTTTCGCCAGCCTGGCGTACACCAACACGGCGGCGGTGGACATGGCCGGCCTGCTGGCCCAGCCGGGCGTGCTGCGGATCCTGGCCGACGTGGTGCTGCTCGGCGTGTTCGGCGGCTTTTTCATCGTGCCGCTGTTCGCGCTGATCCAGACCCGCTGCGATCCGAAGCACGTGTCGCGCACCATCGCCGGCATGAATATCCTGAACGCGCTGTTCATGGTGGCGGCCGCCGGTTTCGCGATCGTGCTGCTGGCCGAGGGCTTCACGATTCCGCAGATTTTCCTGACCACCGCGCTGCTCAACGCGCTGGTGGCGGTGTATATCTTCTCGCTGGTGCCGGAATTCCTGATGCGCTTCCTGGCGTGGATGCTGATTCATACCATCCACCGGGTGAAGACGGTGGGCGTCGAGCGCATCCCGGAACATGGGCCGGCGGTGCTGGTCTGTAACCACGTCAGCTACGTCGACGCGATCGTGATCGGCGCGGCCAGCCCGCGCCCGATCCGCTTCGTGATGGACCATAAAATCTTCAAGATGCCGCTGCTGGGCTGGATCTTCCGCACCGCGAAGGCGATCCCGATCGCGCCGGCCAAGGAAGACCCGTGGCTGATGGAGAAGGCCTACGTCGATATCGCGCAGGCCCTGCATCAGGGCGACCTGGTGTGCATCTTCCCCGAAGGCCGGCTGACCTCGACCGGCGAGATGAGCGAGTTCCGCAGCGGCGTCGCCAAGATCGTCGAGCGCAGCAAGGTGCCGGTGATCCCGATGGCGCTGCGCGGCCTGTGGGGCAGCCTGCTCACGCGCGATCCGGGCGGCCTGTTCGAACGCTCGTTCACGCGCGGCCCGCGCTCGAAACTGGCGCTCGCGGTGGGCGCGCCGGTCGCGCCCGAGCAGGCCACGCCGGAGTTCCTGCATCAGCAGGTGCTGGCCCTGCGCGGCGACTGGAAGTAAGCGGCCGTATGAAAATCCGGGCCTATCTCACCTTGATGGCGGCGGCGATCCTGGTCCCGGTGATCCTGTTTTCGACCGTCTCGCTGAACATGCTGCTCAAGTCCGAGCGCGAGGCGGCGCTCAAGGGCGTGCGCGAGACCGCGCGCATCGCGCTGGTGAGCATCGACCGCGAACTGACCAACACCCAGGCCACGCTGCGCATGCTGGCCACCTCGCACTACCTGGCCACCGGCCAGCTGGGCGGTTTCTACGAGCAGGCCAGGTTCTCCGACAAGCCGGGCGCCACCTGGACCGGGCTGCTCGCCGAGGACGGCGAACTGCTGGTCAGCACCGCGGTCCCCTACGGCACGCCGCTGCCGCCTTCGAACGCCGGTCCGCGCGTGATGCAGGTGCTCGACGCCGGCATGCCACAGGTGTCGAACCTGATCCGCGGCCTGGTCACGCAGGCGCTGATCGTGCGGGTCGACGTGCCGGTGACGACGCCGGCCGGCAAGCGCTACGTGGTAGCGCAGGGTTTCCGGGTCGAGCACTTCGATCGGGTACTGCATCAGGTGAACATGCCCCCGAGCTGGCTGGCCGGGGTGTTCGACCGCAACGGCATGCGCATCGCCCAGACCCGCGACCAGGCCGGCGCCCAGCGCGGCGAGGCGCGCCCCGACCTGCGCCAGGCGATCCTCGCCAAGACCGTGGGCGTGATCCGCAACGCCGGCGAGGACGACGTCAAGCTGTACACGGTGCTCGAGCGCTCGGCGCTGTCGGGATGGACGGTGGCGGTGGGCGTGCCGGAGGCCGAGATCGAGGCGGCCGCGCGCAGTGCGCTGCTGGTGTCGATGCTCGGCCTGCTGGCGGCGATCGGCTGCGCCGCGGCCGCCGCGCTGTTCTTCGCGCGCCGGCTGGCGCAGTCGATCCGCGGCGCGGCGCAGTCGGCCCATGCGCTCGAACGGGGCGAGGAAGTCGGCCCGTCGGCGCAGTCGGGCGTGCTGGAGGTGGACGAGGTGCAGGCCGCGATCGCCGCGGCGGCCGCGGTGGTGAGCCAGGAGAAGCGCTCGCGCCGGTTGGCCGAGACCGAACGCGAGGTGCTGTTCGCCAGCGAGCACGCGGCGCGCACCATGGCCGAACAGCAGAACCGCGCCAAGGATGAATTCCTGGCGATGCTGGGCCACGAGCTGCGCAACCCGCTGGCGGCGATCGTCAACGCGGCCAGCGTGATGGGCGTGGACAGCATGCCGGCGGCCGGCATGCTGCACGCGCGCGATGTCGTGGCGCGCCAGGGCAAGCACCTGTCGCGCATCGTCGACGACCTGCTCGACGTGGGCCGGGTCCACTCCGGCAAGATCCTGCTCGAGCGCGGCGCGCTGCGTCTCGACACCCTGGTCGAGACCTGCGTGGCGACCATGCGCGCCAGCGGGCGCGGCGCCGGCCATGCCATCGGGGTGGAGACCGCGCAGGTGTGGGTGGACGCCGATCCGGCGCGGATCGAACAGATCATCGCCAACCTGCTCGACAACGCGATCAAGTATACGCCGACCGGCGGCAGCATCGCGCTGACGCTGCAGGCCGAGGGCGAGGAGGCGGTGCTGGCGGTGAGCGACAACGGCGTCGGCATCGCGCCCGAG
>DASRXO010000699.1:0-6023 GCA_035654095.1 Telluria sp. | reverse complement strand
AGCGCGCCTGTTCGAGGTGGATGTACATATCGGCCATGCGGTGCTGGAGCGCCTGGAATTTGCCGATCGGCGCGCCGAACTGGGTGCGCGTCTTGAGGTAGTCGAGGGTGGCGTCGAAGATCGCCTGCATCGCGCCGAGCGCCTCGGCGCACAGCAGGCCGGCGCCGTAGTCGGCCGCGGCGTCGAGCAGCTCCCAGCCGGCGCCGGCGCTGCCGACCAGCGCCGACACCGGCAGCTGGACCCGGTCGAACGCGATGTCGGCGGCGCGCTGGCCGTCCAGCGTGCGGTAATCGGTGACGGTCACGCCGGGCGCGTCGGCCGGCACCGCGAACAGGCAGATGCCGGTGCTGTCGCGCCGCTCGCCGCCGCTGCGCGCCGAGACCAGCAGCGTGCCCGCTTGCGCGCCGTGCACCACCACGCTCTTGCGGCCGTCGATGCGGTAACCGTCGCCGTTCAGCCGCGCGGTCGTGATGACGTCGCACAGATCATGGCGCGCCTGCGCCTCGCCGAAAGCGCAGGCCAGCTTGAGGTCGCCGGCCGCGACCCGTTCGAGCAGCGAGGCGTGATTGGCGCCGAGGCGCAGCACTTCGGCGCCCATCACGGTGGCGAAGTAAGGCTCGACCACCAGGCCGCGGCCCAGTTCCTGCATCACCACGAACATGTCGAGCGCGCTGCCGTTGAAGCCGCCCTGCTGCTCGGGCACCGGCAAGGCGGTCATGCCCAGTTCGGCCAGCGCGGCCCAGGCGGCATCGGACACGCCGGCCTCGGAGCGCACGATCTGCCTGCGCGTGTCGAAGCCGTAGTCCTTGTCGACCCAGCGCCTGAGCGCATCGGCGAACTGCAGCTGTTCTTCCTTGAAGTTGAAGTCCATGCTATCCCTCACAGGCCCAGGATCATCTGGGTGATGATGTTACGTTGAATTTCGTTCGAGCCGCCGTAGATCGAGGTCTTGCGCATGTTGAAGTAGTGCGCGGCCAGCGGCGCCGCCTCGTCGTCGCCGGCCACGCTGTGCGGCTGCCCGCCTTCGAGGTAGGCCGGGTCGAACGGCAGCGCCATCGGGCCCGCCGCCTCGAGCATCAACTCGGTCAGGGTCTGCTGGATCTCGGTGCCGCGCACTTTCAGCACCGAGGCTTCGGGGCCGGGCGCCTGGTGCGCTTGCGCGAGCACGCGCAGCACGGTCATCTCGAGCGCCATCAATTCGATCTCGAGGGTCGCGACCTTGGCCGCGAACAGCGCGTCGTGCAGCAGCGGCAGGCCATTTTTGGTGTGGGTCGCGGCGAATTTCTTGAGGAAGGCCAGCTCGCGCTTGGAACGGCCGACCGCGGCGATGCCGGTGCGTTCGTGGCCGAGCAGGTACTTGGCGTAGGTCCAGCCCTTGTTCTCCTGGCCGACCAGGTTCTGCACCGGCACCCTGACCTGATCGAAGAAGACTTCGTTCACCTCGTGGTCTTCGTCGAGCATGAGGATCGGGCGCACCGTGATGCCGGGGCTGTGCATGTCGATCAGCAGGAAGGAGATGCCCTCCTGTTTGCGCACCGTGCTGTCGGTGCGCACCAGGCAGAAGATCATGTCGGCGTGCTGCGCCAGGGTGGTCCAGGTCTTCTGGCCGTTGACGATGTAGACGTCGCCGTCGCGGGTGGCGCTGGTGGTCAGGGACGCGAGGTCGGAGCCGGCGCCGGGTTCGGAGTAGCCCTGGCACCACCAATCCTCGCAGGACAGGATGCGCGGCAGGTAATGGTCCTTCTGGGCCTGGCTGCCGAAGGCCATGATCACCGGCGCCACCATGTTCACGCCGAACGGCAGGATGGGCGGGGTGCCGGCGCGCGCGCATTCCTCGTCGAAGAGGTGGCGCTGGACCGGGGTCCAGCCGGGGCCGCCGAATTCGGCCGGCCAGCCGGGCGCGGCCCAGCCCTGGGCCGCCAGGATCCGATGCCAGCGCACGTAGTCCGCGCGCGCCAGGCGCAGGTGCTTGCGCACTTTCTGCTGCAGGTCGCGCGGCAAGTTGGCATCGAGGAAGGCGCGCACGCTGTCGCGGAAGGCCAAGTCCTCGCTGGTGTAATTCAGGTCCATACCGTCTCCTTGTTATCGTCGCCATAAAAAAGCACGACCGTTCACAAGGATTGTACCCGAAAAACCGCGCGCCGAAACCAGTGGGGTCACATCTGACATTCGTACATTTCTTGAGCAGAATGTACGAATGTCAGATGTGACCCCAACGGCATTTCGGCCGCCGAACCGTGGCGGCGCTCGTTGTCGTCATAGTGCAGCCCGCGTTTTTCCTTGCCTATTTGACTCATGGGGTCAGGTCTGACATTCGTACATTTCGCGGACGAAATGTACGAATGTCAGACCTGACCCCATGATGCCAAAAAAAAAGGCGGGAATCGACAGGATCGCTTAGCTCTTGCGGCGACGCCCAAACACGCCCAGGCCGGCGAAACCGGCCAGCACCAGTAGGCCGGTCGACGGCTCGGGAATCTCGTTCGCGTCCAGCGCAGCGAGTTGAAGCTGCCGCTCGGGAATCACTTCCAGGCTGACGTTGTCCAGCAAAGCGCCCTGCATGTCGCTCCCCCCATTGAAAAAGCTGAGCGAGTACAGGCCATCGCTTGACGGCGTGAACAGCAGTTGGGTCAGACCGAAGGCCTCGTCCTGGCCAACCACCAGTTGAACTCCAGTCGACCCGAAAGCCACGCTCACCAGGTCGTCACCTGCATTCCGGTGATTGCCGGCAAGGTAAAAACTGGCCGCATAGCTCACGCCGGCGCGCAGGTCCCAGCTGTTCGCGAACACACCGCCTTCATCCGACGATCCGTCCAAGTCGACGTAGCGGCCGTTCCCGGGCATGAGGTCCCAGAATCCGACCGCGCCGATCAAGTCCACCGTGCCAGCGCCGCCGACCGTCCATCCGCCGAGGAAGCTGGCCTGGTTCAACGACAAGGCGTCGGCGTCGAAGTTGTCCGTAAAAATAGGGCCCGCATGCGCCGCCGCGGCGCCGGCAAGCAGTGTTGCGGCAAGGAACTGGCGAATCCACATACTGACCTCCCAATCAAGAAAAATTACATGTTTTGCAACTGAATGGATATCCTAGCAGAAATGAAAAAAAAGCAACGTTCGATTGAAATGGACAAAAAAAAAGCTCCGAAGAGCTTTTTTTTCTGCCTGGGAGCCGATCAGTCGATCAGTTGTTCAGCTCCTTGGTCGGCGGCATGTACGGCATCACGCGCGAGGCCATGCGGGTGTCGGTCTTCAGCATGCCGGCCTC
Organism: Telluria sp.; assembly: GCA_035654095.1. Taxonomy (GTDB): domain Bacteria; phylum Pseudomonadota; class Gammaproteobacteria; order Burkholderiales; family Burkholderiaceae_D; genus Telluria_A. Next base: position 2,761 of record DASRXO010000699.1, on the reverse strand, counting down.
GTCGGACAGGATGTGCGCCGTCTCCTGCAGCAGCACGTCCTTGGCGTTCTTCGCGGCCTTTTCGGCTGCCAGTTCGGCCGCGAGGTTGCGCTCGTCCGCTTGCAAGCCGTCGTCCTGGCGCGGCGCGCCCTTCACCGCCAGCGTCTTGATCGGCTTGGTCGTGGCCGGTACCTTGCTGCGCACTTCCTTGCCGTCGGGACCGACGACCGGATCGTCGGCCGCCGGCGCCGCGGTCGCCAGCCGCGCTTCACGCAGCTTGGCGCGCGCGTCCTGCGTATCGCGTTCCTTGCGGCGCACCACTTCGTTCAGCGAAATCAGATTGTCCTTGCGTAGCTTCTTGACCTCGGCAATGTCTTCCTGCAGGTACTGGAAATCCTTGTCCTTGGCGATCCGCGCATCATGGCGTTTTTGCAGCGGCGCCATCAGCTCGTGCAAGTCGCCCGCCGGCGTGTACTGCGCCGGCTTGATCGAGACCCACGGCAAGGCATTGTCGTAGCTCGACTCGCCGAAAGTCTCGGCGTCGGACGTCACCGGCAGCTTGATGTCGGGCGTGACGCCGCGCAACTGGGTGGTGCCGCCGTTGATCCGGAAGAACTGGGCGATCGTCATCTTGAGCTCGCCGAAATGCACCTTCTCGTTCGGCGCGAAGCGGTCGAGATTGATCATGGTCTGCACCGTGCCCTTGCCGAAGCTGGGCTCGCCGATGATCAGGCCGCGCCCGTAATCCTGGATCGCCGCCGCGAAAATCTCGGACGCCGAGGCCGAACCGCGATTGATCAGCACGCCCACCGGGCCGTCCCAGGCCAGGCCCGGGTTGGTGTCGCTTTCGATCTCGACCTTGCCTTCGGCGGTGCGCTGCTGCACCACCGGGCCCTTGTCGATGAACAGGCCGGTCAGCTCGACCGCCTCGCTCAGCGAGCCGCCGCCGTTGTTGCGCAGGTCGATCAGCACATTGTCGACCTTCTCGCGCTTGAGCTCGGCGAGGATGCGCGCCACGTCGCGCGTCGCGCTCTTGAAGTCCTTGTCGCCGCGGCGCTTGGCCTCGAAGTCCTGGTAGAAAGTCGGCAGCGAGATCACGCCGACCCGGCGCTTGACGCCGCCGTCCTTGACTTCGATGATCGATTTCTTGGCCGACTGCTCTTCCATGCTGATCTTCTTGCGCACCAGTGCCACCGTGGCGTGCTTGGCGTCCGGACCGGCATCGGCCGGCAGGATGTCGAGCCGCACCACCGAATCCTTGGCGCCGCGGATCAGCTGCACCACGTCGTCGATGCGCCAGCCGAGCACCTCGGTGAAGGCCGGCGTGTCGCCCTGGGCCACGCCGACGATGCGGTCGCCGACCTTGAGCTTGTTCGAGATCGCGGCCGGGCTGCCCGCCACGATCTCGCGGATCACCGTGTATTCGTCGCGCGTCTGCAGCACCGCGCCGATACCTTCGAGCGACAGGCGCATCGCGATGTCGAAGTTCTCGGCCGAGCGCGGCCCCAGGTAGTTGGTGTGCGGCTCGATCGCGGTCGCATACGCGTTCATGAACATCTGGAACACGTCTTCGTTGTTCAGCTTGCGCATGCGGCTGACGTAGTTCTCGTAGCGCTTGTCGAGCGTCTCGCGGATGCCCTTGTCGTCCTTGCCGGCCAGCTTCAGGCGCAGCCAGTCGTTCTTGACGCGCTTGCGCCACAGGTCGCGCGCTTCGTCGTCGTTCTTCGGCCAGGCGGCCTTCTCGCGGTCGAGCTGCAGGCTTTCGTCGGCGCTGAAGTCGAACTTGGTCTTGAGCAGTTCGCGCGCGTAGCCCATGCGCTCGGCAAAGCGCTGCTGGTACAGATTGTAGATCGCGAACGGCACGCTCAGGTTTTCATTGTTGATCGCGTCGTCGAGCTTGGTGCGCAGGACCGCAAACTGGTCGATGTCGCCCTGCACGAAATACAGCTTTTCGCTGTCGAGCGCCTTGAAGTAGCGGTCGAAAATCCGCTCCGACATGGCGTCGTCGAGCGGCACCGCCTTGTAGTGGTAGCGGCCCAGCACGCGCGAGGCCCACAACGCGGCCTGGGTCTGGTCCGCCAGCGGCTTGAGCTGGGTGGCGCCGAGCTTGTCGGGCTGGGTGACCGCGGCCTGCGCCGAGATGGCAAATGCCAGCGCAATCATCAACATCTGTTTCTTCATTCTTAAGTCTCCGAGCGTGATTCGGTATAGCTAAGCAATTCTAACAGCATCGCGGCCCGATGCCGGGTCGCCTTGAGCGATTTCTCTGCGGCCAGCTTACGGCTTGCGGCCCGCTGACGGCGCCGCTTTTACAAATTGAAACACAGCCAGCCCGCCGCGCCGATGATAAACAGGTAAGGCCAGGAGCGCACGGCAATCCGCCAGTCGCCGCCGGACGGCCAGAACGACAGGAATTGCGGCGCCAGCGCGAAGGCCAGCGCGAGGTCGAGCGGCTGGAAGCTCCAGCCCGGCCGGGTCCGCCACCAGGCCACCGCGAACGGCAGCAGAATGATCAGGACCGGCGCCAGCGCGGCCGGCGCGGCGTTGTACCAGCGCACCCGGGTCAGGGTCACCGAGCCCAGTTCCCAGTGCCGGCCGACGCGGCGCGGGATCACCGTGAGCGAGGTCGGCCGGGCGCCGGTCAGCAAGCCGATGCAGAAATGCGCGAGTTCGTGGCAGATGGTGCCGGCCACGGTGAACAGGAAAAACACGGGATGGCTGCCGGCCAGCAGCCGGATCAGGAAGGCCAGCGCGGCCGAGGGGATCAGGTAGACCACCAGGT
>DASRXO010000698.1:0-3414 GCA_035654095.1 Telluria sp. | reverse complement strand
CGCCCGTCGGGAGCAACTGGCCTGGCGCGTCGAGCCGGATCGCGCCATGGCGCACCGCAAACGCGGCGGCCTGCGCCTCCGATTCCTGGGGCCAGAGCGAACATGTCACGAACAGCAATTTACCATTGGGCCGCAGCATCTGCCAAAGGTTGTCTAGAATTTTGGCCGAAAGTGTTGCAAGTTGGAGAGCGTCGCCCTTGCGTCGCAGCCAGCGGATATCCGGGTGGCGCCGCACGATGCCGGACGCGGTGCACGGCACGTCGGCCAGGATGCGGTCGAACGGCTGGCCGTCCCACCACACCCTGGTCTGGGCCTCGAAGGCTTTCAGGGTGGCCGACAGGCCGAGGCGCTGCAGGTTTTCCTCGACCCGCAGCAGGCGCTTGGGGTCGGCGTCGACCGCCGTCAGCTCGGCGTCGGCCAGCTCCAGGATATGGCAGGTTTTACCGCCGGGCGCGGCGCAGGCGTCGAGCACCCGCATGCCGTCTTGCACATCGAGCAGCGGCGCGGCCAGCTGCGCGCCGGCGTCCTGCACCGAGACCAGCCCGGCATCGAACCCGGGGATCAGCCCGACCGCGACCGGCTTCGCGAGGCGCACCGCCGACGGGCCGATCTGCGCGGCCGCGATGCCGGCCTCGTTCAGCATCTGTAAATATGATTCCACGCTGGTTTTACGCAGGTTGACGCGCAGCGTCAGCGGCGGCTGCGCGTTCCCGGCGTTCAGGATCTGTTCCCACTCGCGCGGATAGGCCGCCTTGACCGCGTCGATCCACCACTGCGGATAATTCCACTGCGCGACCGGCTGCGCCAGCGCGGCCGCGACCAGCGCGGCGCGCTCGCGCACGAAGCGCCGCAGCACCGCGTTGACCATGCCCTTGGCGTGCGCCATGTCGGGGTGCGCCGCGGCCACCGTCACGGTCTGGTCGACCACGGTGAATTCTTCGTAAGGCGGGGCCGCGCCCTCGGGCGTGTCGATCAGGCTCAGGGCGCAGCACAGCAGCGCGGCCAGCATCGGCGGCTCGGGCGCCTTCGACGTCATCAGCCCGAGCAGGGCCTCGCTGCGGCCCAACTGGCGCATGGTGCGGTAGGCGATGTCCTGGATTGCGCCGCGCGCCTGCGGCGAGGCGTTGGTCACGCCGAACGCGGTCAGCAGCGCCTGCGGCAGCGTGGTCCCGCCGCGCACCTGGGCCACCGCATTGGCCGCGCCCAGCAGGCACAGGGCCAGCGAGTCCGGCTTCAGGTTCGGCCGGTAGCCCGGCTGCAGCACCGGCTTGACTTCGTAGCTGGGACGCAGCCGCGACGCGGCCGCCGGCTTTGCGTCGGGCTTCGCAGCGGGCTTGAGGGAGAGCGTCGGGCGCTTGGTGGTCATGTTGGTCGTTTCATAAAGGGTGCCAATTGTACCGGCTCGGCACGGCCGCGGCTTGAATCGCGCTTAACAAGCATTTTTGACAACGACAGGCGGCCTTCGGCGGCATATTCTCCGGCGCGTCAAACCAGTATAATTGACTGACTATGCCTGTGGCTCCGCCACCGCTCTTTCAATCGACAGAACCTTCACCATGCTCGCCCAACAAAAACAAGAAATCGCTGCCCTGTTCCAGGCCGCCCTCGCCCCGATCACAGCCGGCACCGATTTGCAGCCCAGCGTTGTGCTGGAGCGCCCGCGCGATCCCTCGCACGGCGACATCGCCTGCAATATCGCCATGCAGCTGGCCAAGCAACTCAAGACCAACCCGCGCGAACTGGCGAACCGCCTGGTCGCCGCGCTGCTGGCCGATCCGGCCGCCAAGGGCCTGGTCGACAGCGCCGACGTGGCCGGCCCCGGCTTCATCAACCTGCGCGTGGCGCCCGCCGCCAAGCTGGCGGTGATCAAGACCGTTCTTGAACAAAAAGGGCTATACGGCCGCAGCGCCGCCGGCGCCGGCAAGCAGGTCATCATCGAATTCGTCTCGGCCAATCCGACCGGCCCGCTGCACGTCGGCCACGGCCGCCAGGCCGCGCTGGGCGACGCGCTGTCGGCGCTGTTCGACGCCCAGGGCTACCAGGTGACCCGCGAGTTCTATTACAACGACGCCGGCGTGCAGATCGCCACGCTGGCCAGCTCGGTGCAAGCGCGCGCCAAGGGCCTGAAACCGGGCGACGCCGGCTGGCCCGAGTCGGCCTACAACGGCGACTACATCGCCGACATCGCAGCCGACTACCTGGCCGGCGCCACCGTCTCGGCCAGCGACGGCCAGCCCGCCACCGCCAGCGGCAACCCGGACGACATCGACTCGATCCGCCCGTTCGCCGTGACCTACCTGCGCAACGAGCAGGACATCGACCTGCAGGCCTTCGGCGTCAAGTTCGACAACTACTACCTCGAGTCCTCGCTGTACAGCGACAACAAGGTCGAACAGACCGTGGCCGCGCTGGTCCAGTCGGGCAAGACCTACGAACAGGACGGCGCGCTGTGGCTGCGCACCACCGACTACGGCGACGACAAGGACCGCGTGATGCGCAAGTCCGACGGCGGCTACACCTACTTCGTGCCGGACGTCGCCTACCACATCGTCAAATGGCAGCGCGGCTTCGGCCAGGCCATCAACGTCCAGGGCAGCGACCACCACGGCACCATCGCGCGCGTGCGCGCCGGCCTGCAGGCGGCCGGCATGGGCATCCCGCAAGGCTATCCCGACTACGTGCTGCACAAGATGGTCACCGTGATGAAGAACGGCGAAGAGGTCAAGATCTCCAAGCGCGCCGGCTCGTATGTGACGGTGCGCGACCTGATCGAATGGTCGGGCGGCGGCGACATCGCCAAGGGCCGCGACGCGGTGCGCTTCTTCCTCATCTCGCGCAAGGCCGACACCGAATTCGTGTTCGACGTCGACGTCGCGCTCAAGACCTCGGACGAGAACCCGGTGTATTACGTGCAGTACGCGCATGCCCGCATCTGCCGCATGCTGTCCAACTGGAGCGGCGACGAAGCGTCGCTGGCGGGCGTCGACCTGGCGCCGCTGACCGCGCCGACCGAGGCCACGCTGCTCGCGACCCTGGCCGAGTATCCCGAGATGCTGGCGCGCGCGCGCGCCGAACTGGGGCCGCACCAGGTCGCGTTCTACCTGCGCGAACTGGCCAGCAACCTGCACAGCTTCTACTTCGCCGAGAAGGTGCTGGTCGAGGACGAGGCGCTCAAGCTGGCGCGCCTGGCGCTGGTGGTCGCCACCCGCCAGGTGCTGCGCAACGGCCTGGCGCTGATCGGCGTCTCCGCGCCGAACCAGATGTAAGCCCTCCATGCCCCTCGTGAAAGCACCAATGACGACAGCCATCTCCTCCCTCTCCCTCCAACGCCAGCGCGGCAATACGCTGACCGGCATGATCATCGGCCTGATTGTCGGTCTGGCCATCGCGGTCGTGGTGGCGCTGGCGATCACC
>DASRXO010000697.1:0-5605 GCA_035654095.1 Telluria sp. | reverse complement strand
ATCCATCCAGCCGTGCACCATGAAGATGGTGGGCGCGCCTTCGCGGCCCCAGTGGCGCACATGGGTGCGCAAGCCGCGCACGGTGAGGAATTCGGAACGGGATGGTTTCATGAGCGCGCCTGGAAAGGGAAACGTACGACCGTTCGAATTATACGGACTTGTTGAACTTGCCGCGGCGATCCGGACCGACGGCGTAAAATAGCGTCATTCCAATCTCCCCACCGACAAAACAACATGGCCATCTACCAGTTGGGCGAGCACGCGCCCGAGATCGATCCCTCCGCTTACGTGGCCGAGAGCGCCAACCTGATCGGCCAAGTGACGCTCGCAGCCAATGCCACGGTCTGGTTTGGCGTGACGCTGCGCGGCGACAACGAACGCATCACGATCGGCGAGAACAGCAATGTGCAGGATGGCGCGATGATGCACACCGACATGGGCTACCCGCTCACCCTGGGCAAGAACGTATCGATCGGCCACCAGGCCATGCTGCACGGCTGCAGCGTGGGCGATGGCTCGCTGATCGGCATCCAGGCGGTGATCCTGAACGGCGCCAAGATCGGCAAGGGCTGCCTGGTCGGCGCCGGCGCGCTGATCACGGAGGGCAAGGAATTTCCCGACCATTCGCTGATCGTCGGCATGCCGGCCAAGGCGATCCGCACCCTGACCCAGGCCGACCTGGACCGCCTGCAAGCGAATGCCGACGGCTACGCGCAGCGCGGCAAGCGCTACCGCGCGGACCTCAAGAAAATCGGATAAGACATGACGACATCCACCAGCCACGACACCCTGCAGAAATTCATCTTCGACAATGCCGCCGTGCGCGGCGAATTCGTCGAGATCTCCGACACCTGGCGCGAGATCCAGTCGCGCCACGCCTACCCGCCCGCGGTCAAGACCGTGCTGGGCGAGATGGTGGCGGCCGCGGCGCTGCTGTCGGCCAATCTCAAGTTCAACGGCGCGATCATCATGCAGATCCACGGCGACGGGCCGGTGCGGCTGCTGGTGGTCGAATGCGATTCCGAGCTGCGCCTGCGCGCCACCGCCAAGCTGGCCGAGGGCGCGCAGATCGCCGACGACGCCAGCCTGACCGCGCTGCTCAATGCGAGCGGCAAGGGCCGCTTCGTGATCACCCTCGACCCGCTCGACAAGATGCCGGGCCAACAGCCCTACCAGGGCATCGTGCCGCTCGACGGCGAGAGCATGGCGACGGTGATCGAAAACTACATGCTGCGCTCCGAACAGCTCGACACCCGCCTGTGGCTGGGCGCCGACGACCAGGTGTCGCGCGGCCTGCTGCTGCAAAAGCTGCCGCGCCACAGCGGCCAGGACGACCAGAGCAAGCAATCGAGCGAGGCCGAAGACCTCGAGACCTGGAATCGCGCGGTGATGCTGGCCTCGACCCTGAAGCAGCCGGAGCTGCTAGGAACCGACATCCAGACGCTGATGAACCGGCTGTTCTGGGAAGAGACGATCCGTGTGTTCGATCCCGCGCATCCGCGCTTCCATTGCAGCTGCACGCGCGAGAAGGTCGGCAATATGCTGAAGATACTGGGCCGGGCGGAAGTCGAGTCGGCGCTGGAAGACCTGGGCCACCTCGGCATCAATTGCGATTTCTGCGGCAAGCACTACGAGTTCGACCGGGTCGATTGCGCCCAGCTGTTCGCCAGCGACACGCCGGTCGAGACCCTGATCGCGGCCAGCGGCGTCAAGCATTGAGATGCGCGACACGCCGCGCTCGGCCTTGGTTCCTCGCGATCCCGACGCGCCGGATGGATAACGATGTGCACGGCCACGCGAATAAAGTGACGTGCTCTATTTGACACACCCTAGGATGTCTAGGCTACCCGCCTCATACGATGCCAATCTGGCCCATGCGCAATGCCAGGCTCGTCGCGTCCTGCCGCGCCGCATGCCCAAGCTGCACGCGGACGGGGCCTTGTTTCAGGTGGTTCGACATCAACTAAAACTCCTCTGATCGCCGCAGCAAATTGCGCGCAAACTCAGGGGCCTTTGGCCCGACAATCCTGAAAAATCTGTGTCCCACGAGACGATCTACAACGCCATCTACTTGCATCCGCGTGGCGAACTCAAGCGCGAACTCATTGCCTGCCTTCGCCGCGGCGGTTGCTGAACACGTAGGCGGTGCCGATGCGCATGTCAACCGGCTGTGTGGCCAACAAGACCGATTCGGCTTGCAGGCCAGTGCGCGCAGCCGCGCGGCCACCCAGCGCGCGGGCAGGTCGGGAGGGAGCAGCATGGTCCAGCCGCTGGGGCTGCGCAGGCTGACCGCCGGCGCCGCGCTCACGCCCGGTTTGATCTCTACTGGCACCAGCGCGGGCGTAGTGTCGCGCGCGGACAGGCGCCGCACCCAATCGCTTAGTTGGCGCTGCGGGTGGCCTTGTTGTATTCCGAACGCGCGCTGCGACAGGCCACTGTCGCGCCATTGCGCAACGCGGCCCCGCCACAGCGCTTCTTTCTCAATGTTCGCGATCACCACCTCCGATTCAAAAAAATCGAAGTATGGTCAGATCGTTTGAAGTTTTAACGGTGGGCGGGCTGGACGCTCACCAATCACAGTTGTGTACACGCACTCCACAGTGAACTGCGTCGGGAAAAGTAATTGAACTGAAATACGAACAGTCAGTCTCAACAACGAAGCCGACGATTTGGTCGGCACGTGCATCTCACTTGGTCAGAAAAATATATCCAAAAAGAGTCTCACTGTGTGCGTTAGCACGCATACAAGAGTGTCAATGGAAAATATTATATGCAATTGATTTTTGAAAATTTCAATGTCGGGAGTCGGCACTATGTGCGCGATAAAAAAACATCTCTCATTCGGACAATGAAAATTGGTTTCGAAATTGCACCGATCGGTTTTCTGCTATGGGCCGCTACCGCGGGATGGGGCAAGGCGGTGCAATCCATTGGCGTCCCAATCTGGACCATTGCGATTTTCCTACTGGCCTTCCTAGCGCTGTCGTTTGTGTCTTTGCGGCGGGCGCTGCGCGACCGTCTTGTGATGGATCAGCCATTGCAAGCGCAAACATCGCTAAAGGCCGGCGCACTACAAGATGCAATTTTCATTAGCGCCAATTTCTCCAGCGCCATATTGCGAACCAACATTAGTTTCTAGAAAGTTGGTAATGGTGGGTTTCTTAGGAACGTCCAACATTATTGATCCAGAACCAATCCATGAACAATGTTGGAGAGCGCATATACAAGACAACCGGCCAACTCACACACTAGGGCGCACTGACCAAGCACCGCCCAATCGGTCAAGACGGTGCAGTGGGACGCCTATTGTTCGACGGAGATGTCATCTCATATGCTGTGAAATTTAATTGACTATAACTAGACGGGCACTATTGACTGCTGCCATTTTTTTCGCCGGCAATTTCAAGCATCGGCCCTTCTTTCTGAGACCTGTGTTGGATGGTACGCATCCCCGCGTGGGGCAACTTGTTTGATTGGAAAAATAATGAGATCACAAATGCAAACCCGGAGCTTCAAATTCATGCAAACTAACGCGGCCCGCCTGTTCGCAGCAACTTGTATTGGCGCACTGGCCGCTGGCCCGGCGTTTGCGGAACAGCCGCCGCCACCTTGCCATCCGAACCCGCATGCCGCCGCCGACCGGAACCAAGTGCGCCAGCGCGGCGACATCAAGCACTTGCCAGATATCCTGCAGGACCGTCTCGAAAGAATGGCCGATCGGCCCCATACCTATTTGCCGATCCAGGCCTTTGATGAAGCCGACCATCCAAGCCAGCTGTTCCAGTATTACTTGCTCTCCACCGACGGATTCGAGCCCAATCCTTTCACGGCGAAATTCCCTGGTATCAATGACACAGCGATGCTGACGGCCACTGGCTCCGACTGCGGTTTACCAACCATCGGTGCAGTGCGCCTCGTGGTCGAGCCGAAACCGGATTTGCCGACCGATCCACATAACGTTCGCGCCTTCGTCGATATTTTTACCGATATTTCGAATCTCTTCGTTATTAACAACGAGAGTGGCTGGTACGAGGGTTGGATGATCCACGATTTGCAGGTTCCCGCTGTTGCGCTGCCCCGTCCCGGCGGCGGTGCTCAATTCGGCACAATGACGGCGGCCGACGCGACCGCCTTACGCGCGATGGGCGCGCACAATAATATACCTGGACATCTGTTCACCATGGATGGAAACGCAGCACATTTTCCTGCCGTTGCCGACCGCTTTCCGCATAGCCAGACCAATATTGTGCCGATCCAGCTCAGCATTGGCACGCTCAATTGCATGCAGCAGGCCGATTGTCACGGCTACTGGGAATTTAATTACACCACCAACTGGATTCATCCGCTCTATGAGTTACCGTTTACCGGCGGAATTCCCGGCACCTTTGAGGCAGGCAACGTGGGCGCGCTCTCATCAATTATTCCTGGCTCCGGTCCGGCCGGCGTAAAGAATAATCCGATCAACTACGGCGACAATCCGAATACGGCAGCGCTGCTAGGTGGCTCCGGCCCGAGAGATCCGGACAAGTTCGACGCCGAGGTTGATAAGCAACGAGAAAACCGCCAGCGTTTCATCCCGAGCGGCCTAGCCCACGAAATCTACTTGGACACCTATGTGCGCCTGGCCTCGTTCGAGCCGAGCACGCCATTCCCGCAGCGGCTGTATGACGCCTATGCGGCGGAAGTCAAACGGGTGGATACCAACGGTGACGGGGTAATTTCTGCGGCCGAGGGAGACGTGGATACGGCTAGCGATGGGTTTCCGGACAATACCCGCCTGTTCTTGCCGCCGACTTCGTTCCTCCGCTTTGCCGTTACGCGCGAGATCAATGATGGGCTGCTAGCGCCGCGCTTCGCACCTAGCCAGCGGGCTTGGGTACTTACCGGCGCCGCTGCGACGGTAAACCCGCCACAGCCTGCATCCGAGGGACGCGATGGCGACGACCGCTGACATTTGCCATTGAACGCGGCGTCTTGTTGGCATGCTGATAGCTCATCTAGCACACCGTTGCCGAGCGTAACAAGGCAACGGCGTGCGGTGGCAGCGATTGCGCTTAGCGCGCCGGCACGACGATCACGGTGCCATTTCCTGGTGTGCCCTTGACGCCGGTACTACCCTTGGCGCCAGTATCGCCGGTCGCACCGGTGGCCCCGGCCGCGCCCGGGTATCCGGTTGCGCCAGTGTCGCCTGTGGCGCCGGTGCCGCCGCTGGCGCCGGTGGATCCCATCGCGCCCGTACGCCCGGTGGCGCCGGTGTTGCCGGATGCGCCGGTATAGCCGGTTGCGCCGGTGTCACCGGTTGCGCCGGTCGCACCTTGAGGACCCGCGGGGCCGGCCGGAAGCGAGAGACACCCGCCCAATGCGAGTGCTGCCAATACCGGAACCAACTTGATCATAGTGTTCATCATTCTCTCCCTGTGTTTAGCTAACGAAAGCTACGCACGATATTGTGGGTAGCCGTCCAGTCCTGGTCGTTTTCTGAACCGCTTCATCAGGGATGTCTGTCCTGTCGTCGCGCTACGATTGCTGTTGAGAATAGGGGAGTAACCCGGCCGGGTCAGTACGCTAGCGCGCATAGCGAAATTTCTCGGCGCGCGACCGAGGT
>DASRXO010000696.1:0-2461 GCA_035654095.1 Telluria sp. | reverse complement strand
CGAACTTTCGATCTGCTGCGCGCGCTTCAGGATGGCGATGTCCACTTCCTGCTTGGTCCCGGTGTCGGTGATGCTGGTTGCCAGATTGGCAATGCTCGACACATCCATGTCGTTCTCCATAATGAGGGGTATCCCATCTTTACGGACGAATATTGAATAACTTTAGCCCGCGGCCTGGCCCGCCGTCGTCCATCCACGCCAAAACGGTGGCCGGCGCGTTCAGGTCGAGCCAGGCAATGCTTGATGGCAACTCTTGCGGGCGGGGGGCGTCCGAGGCCACCGCCACGATATGCGGGTCGTTCGGATACAGCGCCGGCTGGCCCAGCGCCGGGCGGTGCACCTCGAGCTTGGGGATGGCTTCCCACTTGTAGCCTTCGACCAGGGTCAGGTCGGCGGGCGCCAGCATCGCCACCTGTTCGGCCAGCGACGGTTCGGCCGCGCCGCGCAGCTCGCGCATCACCGCCACCCGGAACGGCGACGCCAGCATCACCTCGGCCGCGCCGGCGCGGCGCAGGCGCGCGCTGTCCTTGTGCGGCGGCTCCAGCATCACGTCTTTATGGCTATGCTTGATGATATTGACGCGCAGTCCGCGCGCGGCCAGCTGCGCCACCAGGTATTCAAGCAGGGTAGTCTTGCCGCTGCCGGACCAGCCGACCACACCCAGGATATTCTGCATGCTCGGCCTTTCTGCCGTCATCGTGGAGCGCCATTATACAAACTCAGTCGATCGCCGGCAGGCGGAAGAAGCGGCGGATTTTTTCGAGCAGATTGTCGTCGTCATGGTGCGGCGTACCGTGATCGGCCGCGATCACCGAGTCGAGCACCGAACTGCGCTGGCAGATCACGTCGGCCAGTTCGCCCGCCAGTTCGGGGCGCGCGCGCAGCACGCCTTCGAAGGACTCCTTGTCGATCCGGTAGCAGGTCGCGTGGGTGCGCGCCGCCACCGTGGCCGCGCGCGGCGCACCGGTGATCATGCCCATCTCGCCGAACACCGCACCCTGCTCCAAGGTCGAGACGAAATGCCGCTCGCCCGACTTGTCCTCGTACCAGATGTCGGCCTCGCCGCTGACCAGCACGTACAGCCAGTGCGCCACCGCGCCCTGGCGCGTCATCACGTCGTTCTTCACGAACGGCGTCACGCGCACGCCGGCCGCGACGCGCCGCAGCTCGTCCTCCTGCAGGCGCGCGAACAGCGGCACGCCGGCCAACACGTGCGCGCGGCGTTCGATCTCCTGCTCGCGCAGCTGGCTGTCGTGCGCTTCGGCGTCGGCATCGAGGCGCACGTCCAGCAGCGGCCGGGCCAGGGTGAAGTCGTTGCGGCGCAGCGCCGTGTAGATGTGCTGGCGCACGATCGAATCGGCGCGCGCGTCGTGCAACTGGTCGAGCAGCCAATAGCGCACCGCGAACTGGATGCTGCCGTTTTCGTAGTCGGTGACCACGCAGTCCGGCGCCGGCGTGCGCGCCACGTACTTCATCGCCGCGTCGCCCAACGCCTTCTCGATCGCCGCCACCACCTCCTGCGGCGCGATGTGGTTGGGCGTGGCGAAGCCGACGCTGCGGCGCGCGAGCGGATACTCCGCGTTGCTGACGATGGTCATCTTGGCCTTCATCAGCAAGCTGTTGGGCAGCACCACCACCTCGCCGGCCGGCGTGAGCAGCGCGGTGTGGCGCCAGCGCACTTCGACCACCTTGCCGCGCGCATTGTCGACCACGATCCAGTCGCCGAGGTGGATCGAATTATCCAGCTGCAGCGCGAGGCCGCCGAGGATATTCCCGAGCGTCTCCTGCATCGAGAACGCGACGATCGCGGTGATCGCGGCCGAGGTGGTGACGATCCCGCCCAGCTCCAGCCCTGCGCTGCGCAGGCGCACCAGGCACCAGCCGATACAGGCCAGCACGAACACGATTTCGTGCAGGATGCGCGGCTGGCCGATGCCGAGCGCCGGCATCCCGACGCGGAACAGCGCGATGCAGACGATGCGGATGAACAGCACGCCCCAGCCGACTTTCACCAGCTCGGCCAGCACCTCCATGCCGTCGGCCGGACCGATGGTCGGCAGCCAATGGCCCAGCGCGGTGAGCGCGATGCCGATCGCCGCGAAGCCGGCGTGGGTGCGCAGCATGCGCGGTCCGTCCGCCAGGCGGCGTGCGATCAGCAGCTGCAGCGCGCAGGCCAGCACGATCGCGGTCAGGATGATCGGGCTGGTGTACCAGTGTTGTTCGGGCATGCGTGGTCCTGGAACGGGTCGGTCAGTACGGGACGCGGTAGCGATAACCCTTGTAACGCATGATCGCGGCCTTGGGCAGCAGCTTTTCGAGCGTCAGGCCGGGCGCGACCTCCTCGCCTTCGTGGCGCAGGGTCTTGTCGACCAGGAGCAGGCGGTCCTCGGGATTTTTCGAATAGATGTAGCCGCCGATCGCCACGCCGGGCACCTCGCGCTGGACGCTGTCGGGCAGTTCG
>DASRXO010000695.1:0-7131 GCA_035654095.1 Telluria sp. | reverse complement strand
CCGGCGTCGTGCGGGCACGCGCCAGGATGTCCGCTTCCGGCACGGCTTCGAGCAAGCCGGTGCCGATCATCGGCTGGGCCGCGCGCAGCGAGACGGTGTTGGGCATCGGACCGTCGAAGGTGAGCGTCGGCTTGCTCAGTTCGACCGGCGTGCCGTCGGCCAGCGTCACCGAATGGGTCTCGAAGCCGCCGACGCGAACGCTGGTGCCCCAATCTTGCGGCGCCCCGGTCGACGACACCGCGTTCATCTGGACCGCGCTGCCATACTGCGGATGCGGCAGCTGCACGCCGTTCGCATCGGTCGTCGCCACCCGCACGGACATGCTGTCCAGCCGCTGGTTCAGCGCGGACGGCGCCGGGCTGCGGCCGTTGTTGACGTGGCAGCCGATGCAGGCGGACTGGTTGAAGCGCTGCCCCTGCAGCCCGACCGCGGCCATGTAGCGGTCATTGCCCGGCTCGTTGTGGTCGCCGGTCGTGAAGTTGGTATGCACCAGGCGCCGGCCTTCGACGAAGCGCTGCACGTCCTGCATGCCGACGTTGGTCTGCGGCTGCTGGAACATGAATAACCCATTGTCCGCGTAGTCGTAGGAGATCGAGCCCAGGCCGCCCGACAGGGTCTCGGCCGGCAGCGGCACCGAGTTCAGGCGCGGCTGCACGCCGTACCACGGCCGCAGGCCCGCGCCCACCACGTACATGAATTCGGACGAGTAGTAGCGGATGCCGCCGTTGTCGCCTTTCGCGGCCATGCCATCGACCGTGGAGAACATCGACGGCGAGACTTCGATGACGTCACCGGCGACCAGCGGACGCCCCGGGACATTCCTGCCGTTCGGGAAGCCGCTGGCGTCGAGATCGTCATGCCCCGGGTACTCCTTGACCAGCAGGGTGCAGGCGCCATTGATCCCGTTGGCGGTGGCCAGTTGGCCGTTTGCCGGATAGGGCACGGGCTTGCAGATGGGGACGTTGCGATCCACCAGCTCGCCCGGGTTCATCCAGCCGTAGCCGGTCACGCCCGGCCGGTCGAACGCGCGGAAGAACGCCACGCCGCCGGGCAGGAAATCGACCGTGTTGTACTGGTTGACGGTCAGCGTCGGCTTGGTCACCCCCGCCACCCGGCTGTTGTCGATGATCTCGAAGCCCCAGGTGCGGTTCTGGAAGTACTGCGGTACGAAGGTCAGGTAATTACCCGGTCCTTTGTCCACCGGGAAGCCGGTCACCGGGTCGACCGTGTCGTTGGGGCCATAGCCGATCTCGTTCCATTCCTCGCCGCGCTCGCGGCCGTGGCGCGCCAGGCCGCGCGCGCCCCAGCGGGTGACCAGCGTGCCGTCGGCCAGCGTGAACTGCAGCGTTTCCAGCGGTTCGGCCGAGGTGGGCAAGGGCGCCCAGCCGTTGCCGTTGGCCGGGAACTTCAGTGCCGAGGTGGCGGAACTGGGCAGCGTGTTGTCGCTGCCCGGCGTCTTGAACTCGACCTCGAACAACGAGTAGCCATACTGGGTGGCGCGCGCCACGCCCTGCAGCCGGATATAGCGGGCATTGGCGCCGAGATTGAAGAATTCCTCGGTGCCGCCGTGGCCGTTGCTCACGAAGCGCAGTTGCGACCAGGTCTGGCCGTCATCCGACACGCGCAGCGCGTACTGCTTGCCGTAGGCGTTCTCCCAGACCAGCTTCATGTAGCCGACCTGCGTCTTGACGCCGAAGTCGAACTGGATCCAGGCGCCGTCCTCGAACGCGCTGGCCCAGCGGGTATCCAGTTTGCCGTCGATCGCCTGTGCGGCCGACGCGCCCGCGTTCTCCAGCGCCGACGAGGTTGCGGCCAGCGGCTTGAGGGACACGCCCGGTTTGCTGGTGTCGATCGGCCCCGGCGCGGGATCGGGCGGTGGAGGCGGCGGCGCAACCGGCGTGCCCGAGAAGGCCTGGATCTCGAAGATCGAATAGCCGTACTGCGACGACCGCTTGACACCCTGCATCCGCAGGTAACGCCCCTGGCCGTTGAGCCCGGCCAAGTCCTCGGAGCCGCCCTGGCTGTTGCTCACGGTCTTGATCGTCGTCCAGGTCGTGTTATCGTCCGAGACCTGCAACAGGTATTGGCTGGCGTGCGCGTTCTCCCAGTCGATGTGCACGCGGCTGATGAGCTGGGAGGTGCCGAAGTCCAGCGTCAGCGACTCATTGTCCGAGAAGCCGCTGCCCCAGCGCGTGCTCTCGTCGTGGTCGATGGCCGCGGCGGGGGACAGGTCGCCCCGCTCGACCGACGTCGCGCTGGCGCCAACCGGCGTCAGCGCGACTTCCGGCGCCCCGGTGAGCGAGGCCAGGGCCCTGGACATCGTGCTCATGAGGCGCGAGGTGACAGGCGTCGCGGAGTCGCCGCTGCCACCGCCGCAGGCGGCCAGTAGCAAGGTCAGGGCGAGAGGCAGCCCCTGGGTTGAGAGACTGCGTAACCGTGCCGGCTGCAGTCGATGCCGATCTGGCACTGTGTTCATGGTACCTCCCTGTGGTCGTGGTTTGTTATTAGTGTGACATTGGTGTTGGTAATATGATGATCATCATGTTTGCGAGCTAACAAAAAGCCGCTTTTTCAGGGCGGCCTTAAAATTGCCGTGCGGCAATAATTCGGCTAACTTATCGTGCCCAGGCTCAGGTGTCAAGCCTTACTTGCCGGGCGCGAGGGCCATCCGGCCCGCTTTCAAAAGCCGATGCGGGATTTGCCCGGGCTGGGCTTGAGGTGCATGTCGTCGGCGCTGACCTCGCCGCGGCCGGCGGACACCGCGTAACCGAGGCCATCGAGCAGCGTCTTGCGCAAGTCGCGCGGTGAGATGCCGGCCAGCTTGTCGAGTGCGCTGCCTTCGAGCCGCGGCGCGAACTTGGTCAGCTTCAGCTCGCGCAGCAGCCCCGCATAAATCCGCTGCGCGATGCCGGCGGCCTGCTCCCGCGTCGGCACCGGCACTTCGTACACCGCCATCCGGTTCAGCAGCGGCGTGGGAATGCCCTCGGTGCTGTTCGCCGTGAGCACCCAAAAAATCTGGCTGGCGTCGATCTCGACGTCGATGAATTCGTCGCGGAAGGCGCGCGAGGTTTCCGGCTCCAGCAACTGATACAAGGCGGCCAGCGGATCGGACTGGGTCGACCCGCTCGCCTTCTCCACCTCATCGAGCACCACCAGCGGATTGGCGTAGTGCCCGCGCACCAGGCGCTCGGCCACCTTGCCGCACTTGGCGCCCTTCCAGCTGGCCGAGCTGCCGGTGATCACGAATCCGGCCGACAAGGCATTCATGCTGATCAGTTCGCACTCGGTCTGCATCACCTTGGCCAGCCGCTTGGCGAAGTGGGTCTTGCCGACGCCCGGATCGCCCAGCAATAACAGCGGCATCACATTGAAGCCGGCATCGCCGGCGTGCGCCAGCGCCAGGTAGCGCGTGAGATCATCCAGCACTTCGGCGAAATTCGGGCATTCCTCGACCAGCGGCGACAGCGCGTCGGTGGACGAGGGCGTGGTGAGGAACCGGTCGGCGCCCGTGTCGAGCATGCGTTCGTAAAACGCTTCGAGCTCGGGCGAACGGCCCTTGCTGCGGTCAAGCGCGCCCTGGACCTCGCTCAGGTCATACACGGCGCGGGTGCGGGCCAGGCTAATGCTCACGGCAGTCTCCTCATGCAGGGCGCGGCGCCATACGGATCGGCTCCGGCCTTGGTCTCATCCTACCTTGGCGCCGCCGATTCCGCAATTTTCCCGCGCGCGCCCGCCGTGTTGCTGAATTGGAAGCACCGGCAAATATTTTTCGCCTTGCATCGGCGGCAAAACCCATGTGTACAGATGAGGAAGCACATTCACTGTCTTTGATAAGTGCCTAATTTATCGACATATTTTGACTTGAGGTCGCTTCAACGAGTTGCGCTAAGTCCTTGACTTCATTGGCAAATTTCCTATTTCCGCAGACGGAAACCGCTTGACCGTCCAGATTGCTTCCTCTAAAGTGGGAAACTGTGTTGAAAAGTGCAGTTTTGTGGGAAGAATTTCATGCCTTCCACGCCAAAACTACTAAACTGAAATATCTCTGAGTTAGGTAAAACCCGTGTTTCAAGGCGCGTCCGCAATCAATCTCGATGCAAAGGGCAGGATGGCGATCCCGGCCAAGCATCGCGACGCACTCGCAGTCCAGTGCGAAGGCCGCCTCACGCTTACCAAGCATCCGCACGGCTGCCTGTTGTTCTTCCCGCGCCCGGTGTGGGAACAGCACCGCGACCAGATCGCCGCCTGGCCGATGTCGGCCCGCGCGTGGCAGCGCATTTTCCTCGGTAACGCCTGCGATGTCGAGATGGATTCGGCCGGCCGCATCCTGATCTCGCCCGAGCTGCGCAACGCCGTCGGCCTGACGCGCGACGTGATGTTGCTCGGCATGGGCACCCACTTCGAGATCTGGGACGCCGCCAAGCTCGCCGACAACGAGCAGGAAGCCGTCGCCGGCGGCATGCCCGATGTGTTATCCAATTTCTCTTTCTAGGGCGCGCCGATGACAAATGTGGCGGTGCCGGAATTTCAGCATCGGACGGTGCTGCTGGAGGAGGCGGTCGATGCGCTGAACCTCACGGGTCCGCGCGCCGACGGCATCTACCTCGACGGCACCTTCGGCCGCGGCGGCCACAGCCGCCTGATCCTCTCGAAGCTGGGCCCCAACGGCCGCCTGATCGGCTTCGACAAGGACCTGCAGGCGATCGCCACCGCCGAGCAGATCGCCGACCCCCGCTTCGCCATCGTCCACGACAGCTTCGCCACCATGGGCGCGGCCCTGGCCGCGCGCGGCGTGCGCCAGGTCGACGGCATCCTGCTCGACCTGGGCATTTCCTCGCCCCAGGTGGACGATGCGGCGCGCGGTTTCAGTTTCCGCAACGACGGCCCGCTCGACATGCGCATGGACACCACGCGCGGCATCTCGGCGGCACAGTGGCTGGCCACAGAATCAGAACAACAACTGGAAAAGGTGATACGCGATTATGGGGAAGAACGGTTTGCTTTTCAGATTGCAAAGGCGATTGTTGCTCGCAGGGCAGTCGAACCAATTTCAGGCACACGACAGCTTGCCGGTATCGTGGCACACGCGGTCAAAACCCGCGAAAAGGGCAAGGACCCGGCAACCCGTACCTTTCAGGCTATCCGGATTTTCATCAATAAAGAGCTTGAAGACCTCGAGACAGGCCTGAGCGAAGCCTACGCGCTGCTGGCGCCCGGCGCGCGGCTGGCGGTGATCAGCTTCCACTCGCTGGAAGACCGCATGGTCAAGCAGTTCCTGGCCGCCAAGGTGAAGCTGGCGCAACCCGATCGCCGGCTGCCGATCCGCGCGGTCGACCTGCCGCAGCCGCTGATGAAGCTGGTGGCCAAGGTCAAGCCGTCCGACGCCGAAGTCGAGGCCAACCCGCGCGCCCGCTCGGCGGTCATGCGGGTGGCCGAACGCCTGCCGGCCGGGAGCGTCCAATGAGCGGCAAGCTGAATCTGCTGCTGGCCGCGCTGCTGGTCGCTTGCGCGCTATCGCTGGTGAACGCGCAGTACCAGGCGCGCCATTTGTTCATCGAACTCGAACGCCTGCAGCAGCAGGTGCGCCAGCTCGATATCGACTGGGCCCAGCTGCAGCTGGACCAGTCCACGCTCGGCAAGAATGCGCGCATCGAGCAGATCGCGCGCAAGGATTTGAACATGACGCCGCTGACCCCGGCGCGCACCCAGTACCTGACGGAAGGCGAGAAATGAAGCGCGGCGCGCATGGTGTGAACGGATCGCGGGTGGCCGCCTCGAAGGGCGTGTCGTTCTCGCAAAGCCCGGTGCTGGCGGTACGCCTGCCGACCTGGCGTTCGCGCGTGGTGCTGTTCGTGCTGTTCGTCTCGTTCGTCGCGCTGGCTGGGCGCGCGCTGTGGCTGCAGGGGGTGTCGACCCAGTTCCTCCAGCAGCAGGGCAAGAACCGCTACGAGCACCGGATCGAACTGCCGGCCACGCGCGGCAAGATCATGGACCGCAACGGCATGGTGCTGGCCTCGTCGATCCCGGTCAAGGCGGTGTGGGCGATCCCCGAGGACGTGCTCAAGGCGCCGCCCGACAGGCTGCGCGCGCTGGCCGCGCTGCTCGAGATGAGCGACGCCGAACTGCGCAAGAAGCTCGACTCCGACCGCGGCTTCGTCTACCTCAAGCGCCAGGTCGAGATGGACGTGGTCGACAAGATCGTCAAACTGAATATCGAGGGCATCGACACCCGCAAGGAATACAAGCGCTATTACCCGCAAGGCGAAGTGATGACTCACCTGGTCGGCTTCACCAACGTGGAAGACGCCGGCCAGGAAAGCATGGAGCTGGCGCAGCAGAAGACGCTGGTGGGCACCACCGGCAGCCGGCGCGTGATCAAGGACCGCCTGGGCCACATCGTCGAGGACGTGGGCCTGTCGAAGGACCCGCACGACGGCAAGGACCTGACGCTATCGGTCGACAGCAAGATCCAGTACATCGCCTTCACCCAGCTCAAGGCGGCGGTGGAAAAATTTAACGCCAAGGCGGGCGGCGTGGTAGTGGTCGACATCCACACCGGCGAAGTGCTGGCGCTGGCGAACTACCCGAGCTACGACCCGAACGACCGCAGCAAGCTGACCGGCGAGCAGTTGCGCAACCGGGTCATGACCGACACCTTCGAACCCGGTTCGACCCTGAAGCCGTTTACCGTCGCGCTGGCGCTGGACACCGGCCATGTCAAGCCGGAGACGTTGATCGACACCGGCAACGGTCGTTTCACGATCGCCGACCGCACCATTTCCGATACCAGCGCCCACGGCGTCATCAGCGTCGCCGAAGTCATCAAGCATTCCTCGAATATCGGCACCTCGAAGATCGCGCTGGGCATGCCGGCCGAATCGATGTGGGAAATGTTTACCAAGGTCGGTTTCGGCCAGCAGCCCAAGCTCGGCTTCCCCGGCGCCGTCGCCGGCCGCGTCCGTCCTTATAAATCCTGGCGCCCGATCGAGCAGGCCAACATGGCGTTCGGCCAGGGCATCTCGGTGTCGCTGCTGCAGCTGGCGCGCGCCTACATGATCTTCGCGCGCGACGGCGACATCATCCCGCTGTCGTTCCAGAAGCTCGACGAGCAGCCGGTCGGCCAGCGCGTGA
>DASRXO010000694.1:0-2818 GCA_035654095.1 Telluria sp. | reverse complement strand
CGCTACGAACTCTCCAAGTCGTGCCTCCATTTTCGGTTGCGAGAATCCGCGATCGACGGCACTCGCCTTGACGATCACTCCACTGGCGTCCGCGAATACCAGCCCGTTTGCCCGTTTGCGAAGTTCGAGACCGTGATCCCTCAGTGCCTCGTGCAACTCGTCCCACGATTTCGCCGCGCGTATCTGGTCGCCGCATTCACGCCTGATCCACCCGAGCAGGCTCTCCACGCCGGCGTGCGCTTCCATGTCGGCCGCCCGGTTCTCGGCGCCGCACCTCCTTGCCACGTGATTGTCTTTTTGCAGCTGGTAGTCCACCTCGAGCTGCTCGCATACCTTGGCCAGCGTGTGGTAATCGCGGTAGGGAGTGTGGATCGTAAAGCGTGTGCGATGGATCTTGTTGATGGCGATGTGCATGTGCAGGTTGTCGGTGTCGTGGTGGACCACGCTGATTCGCTGATGGTCGGCGAATCCGAGCGCATCGCATACCTCCCTTTGTGGCGGGCGAAGATGGTACCGATTTGCTTCTTCAGCGCCTGGTGCTTGTCGCAGGCCCGCGCTGCCTTCTGCTGATAGTAAAACGTGCTGCGCGCCAAGCCGGCCAGCTTGAGCAGGCCGGCCAGGGGGAAGTGCTGCCTTAGTTCGATGACTACTTGCGCTTTTTGCGCGCTGTCGCCCGCTGTGGCTGCTGTGATTGAACTAAGGCTTGCAGCTTTTTTAGATAGGCCACCTCCATGCGCAGATGGTTCACCTCGACGACCAATTCGTCACGGGTGCGCTCTGCCCCATCAGGGGGCAACTGCGGCTTTGTATCTTCGGGCGTGGGCATCTTGTTGGGCTTCCCGGGAGACCGGGGAATCAGGGCGTCTATACCGCCGACATGATAGCAGCGCTCCCACTGACTGATGCATCCGGCACTACGAATATTGAACACGGCCGCGACTTGGCCATAGGACAGGTCACCGTCCCACATATGTTGCAAAACTGAGAGTCGGAACTTCGCGTCGTAGTGACTGGACTTCTTGGCCAGTCCTGCAACCCCATGCTGTCGATGCAGGTTCACCCACTTCCTCACCATTGAATAGGCAAGTCCATGGAGGTTGGCAACCACCTTATAACCAGCCGTACCAGAGAGGTACTGCTGAACAACTGCGAGCTTGAACTGCTCGTCGTACTTAGCCATGAAAAAACCCCAAAAAGTTGGTGTCCAAGTTATTGGGGTCAGTTCACGGTTGGGGAGCCTAATGTTGAGCTGCTGGCGGAAGCGGTGAGATTCGAACTCACGAACGAGTTCCCCCGTCGCCAGTTTTCAAGACTGGTGCCTTCAACCGCTCGGCCACGCTTCCTGCAGACCCGCATTATACATAACTCACCCTGCCCTTCACAGCGCGGGCGCCCCACTCAAGCCACGCGCAGCCAGCTTGCGCGCAGCGCTCGCTCGAACTCCACGGCCGGCAGCGGACGCGAATACAAATAGCCCTGCACCTCGTCGCAGCCCGCGCTGCGCAGGAAGGCTAGCTGCTCTTCGGTCTCCACGCCCTCGGCAATCACTTTGTGCTTGAGCTGGCGGCCGATGCTGATGATCGTGCTCGCGATCGCGCAATCGTTGGCGTCGTGCGGCAGTCCCATGGTGAATGAACGGTCGATCTTCAGCGTGTTGATCGGAAAGCGCTTCAGGTAGGACAGGCTGGAATACCCGGTCCCGAAATCGTCCAGCGACAGGGTCACGCCCAACGCCGTGATCTGGTCCATGATCGTAATCGCGCGCTCGATGCCGTGCATCAGCGTGCTCTCGGTGATCTCGAGTTCGAGCCAGCACGGTGCGAGCGCGTGGCGCGCCAGCGTCTCCATCACCCGCCCCGGCAAGGCCGGCGTGAATTCGCGTGCCGACACGTTGACCGCGAGGCGGAACGGCGGCAGTCCCGCGCGCTGCCACGCGGCCGCTTGCGCACACGCCGCTTCCAGCACCCACTCGCCGACTTGCACCACCAGCCCGGTCGCTTCGGCCAGCGGGATGAAGTCGGCCGGCGGCACCAGCCCGCGCTCCGGATGCAGCCAGCGCACCAGCGCCTCGGCGCCGATCACGCGCCCGCTGCCGATCTCGAATTTGGGCTGGTAGTGCAGCAGCAGCTCGTTATTGCCCAGCGCCTGGCGCAGGCCCGATTCGATGCGCATGCGTTCGTGCATGCCGTGGTTCATGTCGAGGCTGTAGAAGGCCACGCTGTCGTCGTTGCTGTCGTGGCCCAGCTTGGCGCGCGCCATCGCGATGTCGGCCAGCCGAAGCAAGGTCTCGGCATCGGCACCGTCTTGCGGATAGACGCTGATGCCGATGCTCGCGCCGACCCGCAAGTCCTGGCCCTCGATCAGGAAGGGCGGCAGCAAGGCGGCCTGCAGCTTCTGCGCCACCGTGCTCGCCTCGAAGTGCTGGCGAATGTCGAACAAGCCGACCGCGAACTCGTCGCCCGACATGCGCGCCACGATGTCTTCTTCGCGCAGCGCGGCGCGGAAACGCTGGGCGACCTGGCGCAGCAGCTCGTCGCCGACCTGTCGGCCCAGGGTGTCGTTGACCAGCTTGAAACGGTTGAGGTCGATGAACAGCAGGCAGCCCGCGGCCTCGTTGCGCTGCGCCACCATCAGCGCCTGGTCGACCAGCTTGGTCAGCAACGTGCGGTTGGGCAGGCCGGTCAGCTCGTCGTAGTAGGCCAGGTGGTGCAGGCGCGCCTCGGCCGCCTTGCGCTCGGTGATGTCGGTCAGGTAAGCGATCATGCCGGTCGGCCGTTCCTCGCCATCGCGCAGCGGACTGAGCGACAGGCTGGCCCAG
>DASRXO010000693.1:0-11436 GCA_035654095.1 Telluria sp. | reverse complement strand
CTCGAGCTGGTTGCCAACAACGCGCTGGCCGCGGCCGGGCGCGAGTGGCACATCAACAAGCTGTCGCTGGCGAATGCCGACGGCGACTTGAAGGGCAGCGGCAAATGGGTCACCAAGGACGGCAAGAGCAGCACCTCGCTCAACTTCGTGCTCGACATCGCCGATTCCGGCAAGCTGCTCGACCGCCTCGGCTTCCCCGAGACCGTGCGCAAGGGCAAGGGCAAGATGAGCGGCGACATCGCCTGGGCGGGCTTGCCGTATTCGCTGGACATTCCCAGCCTGTCGGGCCAGATCCAGATGAATGTCGAGTCCGGCCAATTCCTCAAGCAGGATCCGGGCGCGGCCAAGCTGCTCGGCGTGCTCAGCCTGCAGGCCTTGCCGCGCCTGCTCAAGCTCGATTTCCACGATGTGTTTTCGGAAGGGCTGGCGTTCGACGGTATCACCGCCAACGCCGTCATCGGCAAGGGCGTGCTGCGCACCGACAACCTCAAGATGCACGGCGTGGCGGCCACCGTGCTGATGGACGGCACGGCCGATATTGCAAACGAGTCCACCAATCTCCATGTGGTGGTGATCCCGGAATTCAACCTCGGCACCGGGCCGCTGGTGTATGCGCTGGCGGTCAACCCGGTGATCGGGCTGGGCAGTTTCCTCGCGCAATTGTTCTTGCGCGCACCGGTGATGAAGGCGCTGACCTACCAGATGCAGGTCGCGGGACCGTGGAAGGCGCCGATCGTCACCAAACTCGAGAACCCCAAGGCGGAGCCCGCGGCCGTCACCACCAAATAGGCAGACGATGACCGACCCGACGACAGTGGCCGCAGTGCAAATGGTTTCCACGCCCGTGGTGGCGGACAATATCGTGACGGCGCGCCGGCTGGTGGCCGCGGCCGCCGCCAGCGGCGCGCAATTGGTGAGCTTGCCCGAGTACTGGCCGATCATGGGCATGAGCGATGCCGACAAGGTCGGCCACGCGGAACAGCCGGGCAGCGGGCCGATCCAGGAGTTCATGGCGCAGGCCGCGCGCGAACACGGCATCTGGCTGATCGGCGGCACCTTGCCGCTGGTGTCGGCCGACGCCGGCAAGGTGATGAACAGCACCCTGGTCTACGGCCCCGACGGCCAGCCGGCCGCGCGCTACGACAAGATCCACCTGTTCGGCTTCAACCAGGGCAGCGAATCCTACGACGAGGCGCGCACCATCGTGCCGGGCGCGGCGGTCGGCAGTGTCGAGACGCCGTTCGGCCGGGTCGGGCTGTCGGTCTGCTACGACTTGCGCTTTCCCGAACTGTACCGGGCGATGGGCGAGTGTGCGCTGATCGTGGTGCCGGCCGCCTTCACCCACACCACCGGCCTGGCGCACTGGGAAGTGCTGCTGCGCGCGCGCGCCATCGAAAACCAGTGCTATGTGCTGGCCGCGGCCCAGGGCGGGCGCCACGTCAACGGCCGCCGCACCTTCGGCCACAGCATGCTGGTCGATCCCTGGGGCGAGGTCAAGGCCGTGCTGGCCGAGGGCGAGGGCGTGATCCACGGCCAGCTCGACCCGGCCTTCCTGGCGGGGGTGCGCGCCAGTCTGCCGGCGCTGCAGCACCGCAAGCTGTGATGGAATATGGCACAATGCCTCGAACCCTAGCCGAAAGATTGCACCATGAAACCATTTGAACCGAATCTCACTACCCTGGCGGTCGCGCGCGATGTGCTGCTGACGCCGTTTGGCCTGGACGAAGCCAAGCTGCTGACCACACTGGGCACGATGTTCACCCACAAGGTCGATTACGCCGACCTGTATTTCCAGTTCACCAAGAGCGAGGGCTGGAGCCTGGAAGAAGGCATCGTCAAGACCGGCAGCTTTTCGATCGACCAGGGGGTCGGGGTGCGCGCGGTGTCGGGCGACAAGACCGCGTTTTCGTATTCCGATGAAATCTCCGAGCGCGCCCTGCTGGAGGCGGCCGCCGCCACCCGCACCATCGCGCGCGCCGGCGCCGGCAAGATCAAGGTCGCGACCGGCATGAAGCCGACCGGCGGCCGCTCGCTCTACCTGCCCAACGATCCGCTGGCCTCGCTCGACGCGACCGCGAAAGTGAAGCTGCTCGAACGCGTCGAAAAGATGGCGCGCGCCAAGGATCCGCGCGTGGTCCAGGTCATGGCCGGGCTGGCCGGCGAATACGACGTGGTGCTGGTGGTGCGCAGCGACGGCGTGCTGGCGGCCGACATCCGGCCGCTGGTGCGGGTCTCGGTGACGGTGATCGTGGAACAGAATGGACGCCGCGAAATGGGTTCCTCGGGCGGCGGCGGGCGCTACAACTACGGCTACTTCAGCGACGCCGTGCTCGACCAGTACGCGAGCGAGGCGGTGCAGGCCGCGGTGGTCAACCTCGACGCGCGTCCGGCGCCGGCCGGCCCGATGACCATCGTGCTCGGCCCGGGCTGGCCGGGCGTGCTGCTGCACGAGGCGATCGGCCACGGCCTCGAGGGTGACTTCAACCGCAAGGGCTCGTCGGCGTTTTCGGGCCGCATCGGCGAGCGCGTCGCGGCCAAGGGCGTGACCGTGGTCGACGACGGCACCCTGGCCGACCGCCGCGGTTCCCTGAACATGGACGACGAGGGCAACCCGACCCAGTGCACCACCCTGATCGAAGACGGCATCCTGCGCGGCTACATCCAGGACACCATGAACGCGCGCCTGATGAAGATGCCGGTCACCGGCAACGCGCGGCGCGAATCCTTCGCCCACTTGCCGATGCCGCGCATGACCAACACCTATATGCTGGCCGGCGACAAGGACCCGGCCGAGATCCTGGCGTCGGTGAAGAACGGCCTGTACGCGGTCAATTTCGGCGGCGGCCAGGTCGATATCACCAACGGCAAGTTCGTGTTCTCGGCCAGCGAAGCCTATATGATCGAGAACGGCAAGATCAGCTATCCGGTCAAGGGCGCGACCCTGATCGGCAACGGCCCCGACGTGCTGAACCGCGTGTCGATGATCGGCAACGACATGCGGCTCGACTCCGGCGTCGGGGTCTGCGGCAAGGAAGGCCAGAGCGTGCCGGTCGGCGTCGGCCAGCCGACCTTGCGCATCGAAGACCTCACCGTCGGCGGCACGGGCTGAGCTTGACGGGCCCGGGCCGCCGCCGCGGTGCACGCCGTCAGAACGTGTAGCGCGCCCCCAGCGTGAACAAGCGCCCCACCGCGCCGCTGTAGTCGAGCGGGTTGAAGGACTGCGCGCCGTAGGTCAGCGGATCGAGCGGGGCGACCGAATTGAACACGTTCTGGATCGAGCCGAACACTTCGACCTTGGGCATGGCCTTCCAGCGGAAGGTCAGGTCGACCGTGGTGAAGGACTTGATCTTGCAGCCTTGCGGCGCCGGGTCCCCGTTCGCGAAGATGCTGGCGCAGCCGGCCGGATCGTCCTGGAACAGGGTGTTGTCGATCGCGCCGCGGTAGTTGGCGTTGGCCGACACCCGCCATGCATCTTTCTCCCAACTGATCCTGACATTGACGCGGTCGGCCGGCGTGCCGACGCAGTTGGTCACGTCGCAATTGCCA
This sequence comes from Telluria sp., assembly GCA_035654095.1. Lineage (GTDB taxonomy): Bacteria > Pseudomonadota > Gammaproteobacteria > Burkholderiales > Burkholderiaceae_D > Telluria_A. Next base: position 7,890 of record DASRXO010000693.1, on the reverse strand, counting down.
TGGGTGCCGGCGAAGTCGCGCTCGCTGCCGTCCTGCTCGGTGCGCAGCCATTTGAACAAATGGGTCCAGCGCGCATCCATGGTGACGGTGCCGGTGTTGGGGCCGAAGTTGAAGCTCTGGCGCGCGTCGAGGTCGGCGCCGCGCACCTTGGTCTGGGCCGAGTTGACAAAGCGCGCCAGCACCGCCGTGATGGCGCCCGGGTCGCCCGGAATGGCGGTGGCGGTGCTCGGGTCGCGTGCGATATGGCCGGCCGCGATCGCCGCGTCGGTCAGCTCCTGGTTGATCTCGTTCTTGCGCTTGATCTCCCACAGGTCGAGCGAGAGGCTGGTGCGCGGGTAGGGATCCCAGATCGCACCGAGGTTGACGCTCTCCGATTTTTCGGGGCTCAGGTTCGGATTGGGCGAGGTGATGATGGCGACCGGCGCCGGGGCGCAGGCCGCCTCCACCCCGAGCTTGCAGCGCAGCGGATCGGTCGCGGTGGAGAAGGCGGCCAGCCCGCCCACGCCGTTCTCGGCCGCACTGGGGGCGCGGAAGCCGCGCGCATAAGTGCCGCGCAGCGCAAAGCTGCGCAGCGGCGTCCATTTGATGCCGACCTTCGGCGTGTAGGAATTGCCGACGTCGGAGAAATGGTCGGCGCGCAGCGCGCCCGACAGTTCGACTTGCTTGAGCACCGGCGCCAGCACCTCGCCGTACAGCGCGCTCACGTCGCGCGAGCCCTTGAAGGCCGAGTAGCCGAGGCCGATGATGTTGCCGCGCTCGGTGCCGGTGCTCGGCTGCAGCTCGCTCGATTCGTGGCGGAATTCGGCGCCCAGCGCCACCCCGATCGGGCCGCCGGCCAGCTGGCCGTATTCGCGCGTGGCTTTCAGGTCGATTTGCGCGATGCGGCTGATGGCGTCGTTCGAAATCGCCGGCGACAGCGCGGCGTAGACTGCCGGCGAGTTCAGCCCGGCGTTTTCGGCAATGCGCCAGAAGCTGCCGGGCGGCAGCGCGCGGTAGGCGGCGCTGGCCTGGGCCGCGGCCACATTCGCCGGGGTCGGGTTGAGCAGGGCGAAGGTGACGTCGCGCTGCATGAAGCCGAAGCCCTCGTTGCTGACCTTGTTTTGCGAGTACAGCAGCGCGCTGTCGAGATCCCAGCCCATGAAGTTGCCCTTGATGCCGGCCAGGAAGCGGATGAAGTCGGAATTGATTTTGTTGTGGCGCGGCCCGAGGTCGGCCGGCAGGTAGCGCAGCCGCGCCTCGCTGCCGAAGTAGGGATTGTCGGGATGGGTCGCGCCCAGCGCCACCCCGGCGTTGCTGACCGGCCCGCCCGGATAGCCGACCGAGGCATTGATGGGGGTGGGCGTGGTGGAGGTCACGGTATTGCTGGTGTAGTAGTTGAGCTCGGTATACGCCTGCAGGTTCGGCGTGATCTGCAAGGTGCCGCGGGCGAAGCCGTTGGCGTGCCGCTGGCGCGGCTGGACCTGGCTGTAGACCAGGGTCGAATCGATCAGGCAGCCGCCACCGGGGTCGCCCTGCGGGTGATTGGTGAAGTTGCCGCAGGCGGCGCCGGGGAAGGTGCGGGTGAAGCCGAGCCCGGCCGGGTTGCCGCGGTTGTAGTAGTCGAGCGTGTCGGGATTGCGCACATTGCCGTTGATGGCGTTGCCGGCCAGGTTGTTGCTGATGATCGCGCCGGTACCGCCCAGCGCTTCTTGCGCGGAAAAGCCGAGCGGGCGCAGGTCGATGCGGCCGAGGTAGTCGCGGTCGGCGCGGTCTTTGTTCCAGATCTCGTCCCGCTTGCCGTATTCGAGGTTGAACAGCACGTTGTAGCGGTCGCTGGCCAGGTTGCCGAAGCCGTGCGTGACCGAGGCCACCATGTCGCGCCCATCGCCGCCCTGGGCCTGGCCATAGCTCGCGCGCGCGGTGGTGCCCTGGTATTCGCGGCGCAGGATCACGTTGACCACGCCGGCGATCGCATCGGAACCGTAGATGGCCGAGGCGCCATCCTTGAGGATCTCGACCCGGTCGACCGCATCGACCGGGATGATGTTGAGGTCTGCAAACACCTTTTGCCCGTCGTCGGCCAGGCCGTAGGGCGCCACCCGCCGCCCGTTGAGCAGCACCAGGGTCGAGGCCGCGCCCAGCCCGCGCAGCGAAATGGCGGCCGCGCCCGGGGCGAAGCCGTTGCCGAAGCCGATCGGTATCGAGCCCTGGTTGTCGACCGCCAGGGTTTGCAGCAGTTCGGCCACGTTGGTCTTGCCGGAGCGCTCGATGTCGGCGCGGTTCAGGGTTTGCACCGAGGAAGCGGTTTCGGCCTGCGCGCGGCGGATGTTGGTGCCGGTGATCTCGATCCGCGCCACCATGGGCGGCTGGGCCGTTTCCGGGGCCGGGGCCTGCGCTTGGCCGGGCAACGGCAGGCTGAGCAAAGCGACGCCAAGCGCGCCGCCGCCCGCAAAGAGGCGGCGCAAAGAACGGGACAATACAGTTTCTCTCATTTCCAACTCCCAGATGCGTATCGGATTTCCCCTGCCGGGCAGGGGGCTTGAATTCCGAGTATTTACATCCGATCCATCGATTCGTTTGAGCTGGATCAAACGTCTCCGGGACATGGCCGCGAGTGTGGGATTGTCACAACCGCTTGCGGGCAGCGCCGCGGAATGGGCGCGGACAAAGGGCTTGCCAATCCGCATGCGTGGCGTTATAGTCGATGAAACCTTCTCGGATTCCCTCATGCGCAGCGTCGTTTTGTTTGCCGGCCATTTTTACTTTAGCCATTCCAGCCCTCAGGCGGTGGAGTAGCGGCAGGTTCACGCAGCAGCAAGAACGAGTCCCAGCAAATCCTAAGAAACCGCCAGCGATGGCGGTTTTTTTTTACCTTGATAACGGAGAACAGCATGCCCCGCACCGACGATTTACGCATCCGCGAAATGAAGGAACTGACGCCGCCGTCGCACCTGATCCGCGAGTTCGCCTGCAGCGAGACGGCCGAGCAGACCGCGGCCGCCGCGCGGGTGGCGCTGCATCGCATCCTGCACGGCCAGGACGACCGCCTGATGGTGGTGATCGGGCCCTGCTCGATCCACGACACCCGCGCCGCGCTCGACTATGCGGGCCGGCTGGTCCGGGAGCGCCAGCGCTTCGCGGGCGAGCTCGAGATCGTGATGCGCGTGTATTTCGAAAAGCCGCGCACCACGGTCGGCTGGAAGGGCCTGATCAACGATCCCTACATGGACAACAGCTTCCGCATCAACGACGGCTTGCGCATGGCGCGCGAGCTGCTGCGCGACATCAATGAGCTGGGCCTGCCGGCCGGCACCGAATTTCTCGACGTGATCAGCCCCCAGTACATCGCCGACCTGATCAGCTGGGGCGCGATCGGCGCCCGCACCACCGAGTCGCAGGTGCACCGCGAGCTGGCCTCCGGCCTGTCGTGCCCGGTCGGCTTCAAGAACGGCACCGACGGCAACATCAAGATCGCGGTGGAAGCGATCAAGGCGGCGTCGCAGCCGCACCATTTCCTGTCGGTCACCAAGGGCGGCCACTCGGCCATCGTGTCGACCAACGGCAACGAGGATTGCCATATCATCCTGCGCGGCGGCAAGACGCCGAACTACGATGCGGCCAGCGTGGAAGAGGCGGTCAAGCAGATCGCGGCCCAGGGCTTGGCCGCGCGCCTGATGATCGACGCCTCGCACGCCAACAGTTCGAAGAAGCCGGAGAACCAGGTGCCGGTATGCGCCGACATCGCGGCCCAGGTCGCGGCCGGCGACGACCGCATCGTCGGGGTGATGGTCGAGTCGCACCTGGTGGCCGGGCGCCAGGACCTGGTGCCGGGCAAGGAGCTGGTGTACGGCCAGTCGGTGACCGACGGCTGCATCGACTGGGACAGCAGCGTGCGCGTACTCGAAGGCTTGGCCGAGGCGGTGCGCCAGCGCCGCTTGAAACAGGATTGAAGCAGGGGGTAGTATGGGTTCCCGCTTTCGCGGGAACGACCGGGGAAAAAAAGGGCGGCGATTTCTCGCCGCCCTTTTCATTCAGCCATGTAGCCGATCAGTACTGGTAACGCGCACCGATCTTGAAGTAACGGCCGATGGCGCCGCTGGCATCCATCGGGTTGTAGCTCATGCCGCCGTAGGTCAGCGGGTCGAGCGGGGCCACCTTGTCGAACAGGTTGCTGATCGAACCGAACAGCTGCAGGTTCTTCGACACGATGTAGCGCGCCGACAGGTCCACGGTGGTGAACGACGCCAGTTTGCAGCCATTCGGCGCCGGGGTGCCGTCGGCGAACAGCGAAGCGCATGGCGCGCCTTCGAAGGGCACGTTCTTCATGTCCGAACGGTAGTTGGCCGTTGCGGTCACATTCCATGCGTCCTTGTCCCAACCGGCGACCAGGCTGATCTTGTCTTTCGGGGTGCCGGCGCAGTCGGAGGTGTCGCAGTTGCCGTGGGTGCCGGCGTACTGGTACTTGACGGTCGCCGACTCGGCGCGCATCCACGATGCGATGTGGGTCCAGGTCAGGCCAGCCGTTGCACGGCCGTAGTCGCCCAGCGTGAACTTCTGCTTGACGTCCAGGTCCACACCCTTGACCTCGGTGTAGCTCGAATTGCGGTACGGCGCCTTGGAAATGAGCAGCGTGCCCGAGTTCGGAATCACCGCATGGCTGACCGGATCGATCAGGTTGTTGTCCGCGCGGATGGCGGTCGGCAGGGCGGCAGCTTCGCTGTACGGCAGCGGGTTGATTTCATTGCTGCGCTTGATGCGCCACAGGTCCAGCGACAGGCTGGTGTCGTTCAGCGGATCCCAGACCATGCCCAGGGTAACGCCTTTCGACTTCTCCGGGCTCAGCTTGGGATTGCCGACCTTGACCGCCGCCACCGACGCGGCGCAGTCGCTCAGGCTGGCGCCTGCGGCTGGCTTGTTGTTCGGGCAGCGGATCGGGTCTTGCGCGGTGGCGGTACCGGTCGATTGCGAGTCAATACCGGATTCCGCCGGGCCAGGCGCGCGGAAACCTTCCGAGTAGGTCCCGCGCAGGGCGAAGGTCTTGACCGGGGTCCACTTCGCGCCCAGCTTCGGCGTGCTCGAGGAGAAGTTGGTGTAGTGGTCGTAACGCAGGGCGGCGTTCAGCTCGACGGTCTTGATGACCGGCGCGGCAACTTCGACGAACACGGCCGAGATCTTCTCGTCGCCCTTGGCCGCCACGTAGGACGAGTTGATCGACCCGTCGATCGTGCCCGTCAGCGACGGGTTGTCCAGCTTTTCGCGGCGGTGTTCGGCGCCGACTGCGAGGCCGAGCGCGCCGCCCGGCAGTTGGAACAGTTCGCGCGACGCCTTGAAGTCGACGATGTCGACCTTGGTGGTCGAGTGCGACATCGCGTTCGTCACCATCGCGGCGTACAGGGAGGCCGGGTTCTTGCTGCCTGGGTGCCGAGGTAGTACGGGAAGTACGGGCTGGCCGGGTTGCCCAGCGCGTCGGCCACGACCTTCATGTTCAGCATGTTGCTGTAGTTCAGGTCCAGCTTCGACTCCGAGTGCACGTAGGCGGTATCGAAATCCCAGCCTGCGTACGCGCCCTTGGCGCCGATCACGAAGCGGTTGAATTCGTTGTCGACCGAGCGGGTGCTTGGGCCGACGTCGAACGCGGCGTAGCGCACGCGCACCGGCACGCCGTACGGGTTCTGCGGGTGGTTAGGGGCCAGCACGATGGTGGTGCCGGCGCCCGAGCCGAAGTTGATCACGCCGGTCGGGTTCGCCGCGTTGGGCGGGAAGGCGATGGTCGGGGTGATCGACGGCGGGACCAGGGTGAACGCGGTGTCGCGCTTCGAATAACCGGCTTCCGCGTAGACCTGCAGCTCGCTGTTGATGTTCTTCGCGCCGCGGGTGTACAGGTTGACGCCGTCGATCTGCGGCTGCATCGAACGGAACTGGTCCTGGTGCCATACGCAGCCGTTGGCTGGGACTGGCTGTACCGAGGTCGAGAACTGCGAGCAGCCTGGCAGGTTTTCGTAGGCCAGGGTGGTCGGGTTGCGGATCGCGCCGGCCGGGGTCGCGCCAGGCACGCCGCCACGCACGTCGCCGGTGGCGAACTGGGTGGTCAGCGGATAGCCCCAGGGACGGATGTCGCCATGGCCGATCCAGTCGCGGTCGGCACGGTCTTTGTTCAGCAGTTCGTGGTTCGAGTAAGCCTCGAGGTTGACCAGCACGTTGTAGCCGTCCTGGTCCAGGTTGCCCTTGCCCCAGGTCAGCGATGCCTTGCTGCTCTCGCCGTCGCGGTACTTCGATTCGCCCACGGTCGCCTTGGCGATCAGGCCGGTGAAGTCCTTGCGCAGGATGATGTTGACCACGCCGGCGATCGCGTCCGCGCCGTAGGTCGAGGACGCGCCGTCTTTCAGCACTTCGATCCGGTCCACCGCTTCCATCGGGATGGTCGACAGGTCGGTGAAGCTCTTCTGGCCGTCGTCGGCGCGCGCGAACGGCGCCATGCGGCGGCCGTTCAACAGCACCAGGGTGGAGGTGGCGCCCAGGCCGCGCAGGGAAATCGCGGTCGAGCCGGCGGCGAAGCCGTTGCCGAAGCCGGTAGGCAGGGAGCCGGCGCCGTCGGCGGTCAGGGTCTGCAGGTATTCCGCGACGGTGCCCTTGCCCGACTTGGCGAGGTCTTCGCGGCTGATGACCTGAACCGGGGAGGCGGTCTCAGCCGATGCGCGCTTGATGCTCGAACCGGTGATCTCGACACGCTGGATCGGGCCGCCGGCGGCCGCGTCTTGCGCAAGGGCCGGCTGGGCGATTGCCAGCGTAGCGAACGCGAGCGTCAGAGCTTGCGCCAGTGCTGTTTTTTTATACATAGTGACTCCAGAAGAATAGTGCGGGCGTAAAGACATGCATATACGCGTATGCATATATATTTGCTTTTTGTTCAATAAACAGGATAAAAAATCTGCCTATCGCACAGTTGGCACGTTGTCTCACTTGTTCTTGGAAAATAGTTAGGTTGAACATTTTCCAAGCGCCCACATCTGACCATCCCGGCTGTCGCACTGTCAATACTCGTAAAGATGGCTTTGGTGCACATACAACACTTTTTTGCATGTAAATTTTCGCCCCGGAGCGCGACCGTCCGCATTTATTGCGATGCAACATCCGCATGTTGCGGGATATTTCCGGCATGTTTCAGGCTTGTAACAGCGCTAGGGCAACGCATTGCCACTTTGCCCCGGCGATTGGCATTTATTCACGCTGCACTGCAGCATAAATGGCCCAAAAAGATATCGCCGCGGCGGCCCGTGCGGCCTCTTGAATAATTGGAAATTGCCGCCAAGGCAGGCGGGGTGCTATCGTTAGGCCTTTTTCAGCCGGGTAAGGAATCATCGATGAGATCACTTTGGGCCGGCGTCCTGCTCGGCCTCGCTTTGCTGGCCGCTGCGCCCCTGCCGGCGGCGGCGCCGCTGAAGACCCTGCGCTATATCTTTCCGGCGGCGGAGACCGGCTTCGACCCCGCGGTGTCGCGCGATCTGTACACCGGCCATGTGACCCAGGCCATTTTCGAGACCCTGTACACCTATGACTACCTGGCGCGCCCGGTCACGCTGGCGCCGCTGACGGCGGTCGCGCTGCCCGAGGTCTCGGCGGACGGCCAGACCTACACCATCCGCCTGAAGAAGGGCATCCTGTTTACGCCCGACCCGGCGTTCGGCGGCAAGCGGCGCGAGCTGACCATGGCCGACTACATCTATTCCTGGAAGCGGCTGCTGGACCCGAAGCTGGCCTCGCCCCACTCCTGGCTGTTCGAAGGCAAGGTCATCGGCCTCGACCAGTTGGCCAAGGAGGCCCGGCAGCGCGGCAAGTTCGACTACGACAAGCCGATCGCCGGCTTCGAACTGCTCGACCCCTACACCCTGCGCATCCACCTGACCCAGACCG
>DASRXO010000692.1:0-6173 GCA_035654095.1 Telluria sp. | reverse complement strand
TAATTCGTTAAAAGTCGTTATGCTGAACATGTTGCAGGTTTGGATTAGTTGAGTCGGCAAACTCGGGTATACGCCCCTAATCCAATGCCTGCAACCCCTCCCAGCTTAGTCAAGCAAATTATTCCGGACACTAGTGCGCTTCCGCGGGAACGACGAGCTGAGAATGCTGATGGATGTAGCGGTCCGCTTTGGGGGTAGCCGACGCTGAGCCGTTGCTGGAATTGAAGGTGCCGCACGGCGCCGATCTCGCGGCGTTACAAGCGCTGCTTCCGGTGCTGCTGTCGTACGTGCTCAGCTTCATCTATGTCGGCATGTACTGGGACAAGCGCCAGTATTGGAATTACCCACAATGTCGGGTTGTCCCGAGGTGCGCGCCCGGCCAAATCGCGTGCTATCATTAGATGACCATCAGGATGGTCATCGGGAGGAATCATGCCGACATTTACTGTGGCTCAAGCCAAGGCCCAGCTGAGCCAATTGATTGGGATGGTCGAAACAGGCGAGGACGTCACAATTACCAGACGCGGCCAACCGGTGGTGCGTCTCGTTCGAAGCTCTCCGCCTCGTCAACAACTTCCAAGCCTTGCCCAATTGCGCGCAAGATTGCCGGAACAAACTCAGCCTGCAGGTGAATTCATGCGACAGCTACGGGATACCGATCGGTATTGATGCGTTACGTCGATACCAGTGTGCTAATCGCCTATCTGACGCCCGAGGTCGGTAGCGCGGATGCGGAAAAATTTATGCTCAGTGCGGGTGAACCTCTTGCGATTAGCAGTTGGTCGGAAGTGGAATTGTTGTCGGCGCTTGGCGTGAAGATTCGCTCAAAGCAACTGAGCAAGGCGGCGGTGCTTGATGCGATTGACAGTTATAGCCGCTTCGTCTCACCCCAGTTGGAACATCTCGAGGTGGTGGATATGGACCACCGACAAGCCGTGATTTTGCTTGAGGGTTGGCGAACGGCACTTAGGGCGGGGGACGGCTTGCATCTGGCGATCGCTGTAGCACATGGAGCAACTGTCTACACCTTGGACCGGGGCATGGCCAATGCGGGCCGCGCACTTGGTATCCAAGTTAGTCTGCTTCGACGATGATACTGAAGGTGTTCGCAATAGACCGACGGAGAACGCATGGTATCCACCAATGCTCTATATTTGATCGTAATGCGCATCATTACAGGACATGATTGACAACCTTTCCAGGCGATGCTTCTGCCGCGACAAACTTCTGATGGCGAGGATGGGCTGATATCATCCTTGATGCGTCTCTGGGCGACCAACCCAACACTCGGAGATTTGATGGGCAAGAATCGACTTGAAGCATTCAGCGATGGCGTCATCGCGATCATCATCACCATCATGGTGCTGGAATTGAAGGTGCCGCACGGGGCCGATCTCGCGGCGTTACAACCGCTGCTGCCGGTGCTGCTGTCGTACGTGCTCAGCTTCATCTACGTCGGCATCTACTGGAACAACCACCACCACATGCTGCACGCCGTGAGCCAGGTCAGCGGTGGCGTGTTGTGGGCCAATCTGCATCTGCTGTTCTGGCTGTCGCTGATCCCCTTCGTCACCGGCTGGATGGGCGAGAACCATTTCGAGAGCGTCCCCGTCGCCGCATACGGCGTGGTGCTGTTCATGTGCGGCCTGGCCTACGCCTTGCTGGCGCGTTGCCTGATTGCGCGCCACGGCGAGAATTCCGCGCTGGCGCAGGCCATCGGCAAGGACCGCAAGGGCCTGCTGTCGGTGGCGCTGTACCTGCTCGGCATCCTGCTGTCCTGCGTCTACGCGCCGCTGGGCTTTGCCGTGTACGTCGCGGTCGCCATCCTCTGGCTGATCCCCGACCGCCGTATCGAGGCCCACATCCTGCTATGATCATGCGCTGCCGCGATTACCCATCGCCGGCCCCGAACCTCGATACCCTGAAAGACGCCATGATCCGTCCATACATGCTTATCGCCGCCGCCAGCCTGTCCCTGGCCGCACCGCTCGCTCCCGCCGCCGCGCTGGATGCCGCCAACCCCTTCGCGCAGGAAAGCACGCTGCCCTTCCATTACCCGGCCTTCGACAAGATCCGGAACGAGCACTACGCGCCGGCCTACGCCGAGGGCATGCGCCAGCAGGCCGCCGAGATCGCGGCGATCGCCAACAATCCCAAGCCGGCCACCTTCGACAACACCATCGTCGCGATGGAACGCTCGGGCCAGTTGCTGGCGCGCGTGAGCACTGTGTTCGGCAACCTGTCCGGCGCCAACACCAACGACGCGATGGACGCGATCGACCGCGAGATGGCGCCCAAGCTGGCCGCCCACAGCGATGCGATCCGCCTCAACGACAAGCTGTACCGCCGCATCAAGACGCTGTACGACAAGCGCGCGAGCCTGCACCTCGACCCCGAGTCGGCCTACCTGCTCGAGCGCTACCACACCGATTTCGTGCGCGCCGGCGCCCAGTTGTCGGCCGCCGACAAGGACAAGCTGAAGGCCTACAACGCCGAACTGGCGAGCCTGCAAACCACCTTCGCCCAGAACGTGCTGAAGGAGGCCAACGCGTCCGCGCTGGTGGTCGATACCCGCGCCGAGCTGGACGGCATGTCGGCGGCCGCCATCGACGCCGCCGCCGCGCTGGCGAAGAAGCGCGGCCTCGACGGCAAGTTCATGCTCGCGATCGGCAACACCACCGGCCAGGCGCCGCTTGGCGAGCTGACCAACCGCGCGGTGCGCCAGCGCCTGCTCGACGTCTCGCTCGCGCGCGGCAGCCATGGCGGCGAGTTCGACAACCGCGCCGTGATCCTGCGCATCGTCACCCTGCGCGCGCAACGCGCGGCGCTGCTCGGCTACCCGAGCCACGCGGCCTATGTGCTGGAAGACCAGACCGCGCGCGACACCAAGGCCGTCAACCAGCTGCTGGCCGAGTTCGCCAAACCCGCCGTGGCCAATGCCCGCAAGGAAGGCGCCGAAATCCAGCAGGCGATCGATGCCGGTAAGGGCGGCTTCGCGCTCGGCGCCCAGGACTGGGAGTTCTACAGCGACAAGGTACGGGCCGCGCGCTTCGACTTCGACCAGAACCAGCTGCGCCCCTACTTCGAGCTCAACAACGTGCTGTTCAAGGGCGTGTTCTTCGCCGCCGGCAAGCTGTACGGCCTGTCGTTCAAGGAGCGCAAGGACTTGCCGGTCTACGATCCGGACGTGCGGGTGTTCGACGTGAGCGACGCCAACGGCAAGCCGCTGGCGATCTTCATCGCCGATTTCTACGCGCGCGGCAACAAGCGCGGCGGCGCCTGGATGAATGCCTATGTCCCGCAGTCGCGCTTGCTGGGCACGCATCCGGTGGTGGCGAACCACCTCAACATCCCCAAGCCGCCGGCCGGCGAGCCCACCCTGATGACTTATGACGAGGTGCGCACCATGTTCCACGAGTTCGGGCACGCGCTGCACGGCATGTTCTCGGACGTCAAATACCCGCGCTTTGCCGGCACCCGCGTGCCGCGCGATTTCGTCGAGTTCCCCTCCCAGGTCAACGAGATGTGGGCGGTCTGGCCGGAAGTGCTGGCCAACTACGCCCAGCACTACCAGACCGGCGCGCCGATGCCGCAAGCGCTGCTGGACAAGGTGATGGCCTCGAAGAAATTCAACGAAGGCTACCGCACCACCGAGTACCTGGCCGCCTCGATCCTCGACCAGCGCTGGCACCAGCTCGGCGTGGCGCAGATCCCGACCGACGTGACCGGCTTCGAAGCGGCCGCGCTGAAAGAGGCCGGCGTCGACTTCGCGCCGGTGCCGCCGCGCTACCGCAGCACCTACTTCTCGCATGTGTTCTCGGGCGGCTACTCGTCCGGCTACTACGGCTACCTGTGGGCCGAAAAGCTCGACGCCGATACGGTCGAATGGTTCAAGGAGAATGGCGGCCTGCTGCGCAAGAACGGCGACTGGTTCCGCAAGATGCTGCTCTCGCGCGGCGGCACCGAAGATGCGATGACCATGTTCCGCAACTTCCGCGGCCGCGATGCGAAGATCGAACCGCTGCTCGAGCGGCGCGGCCTGAATTGAGGCCGGCCGGCGGCGCGAAGCGCGCCGGCGTTTTCTCGCCGCGACCTGCTCCCCTTGCCACCCGATTTGGGTGTATAAGAGCGGTATAGACCAATCCGCATGGAAGCGCGCTGCAATGAGTGTTCAGGCATTACACGGTATTACCTTAGAATCGGTACTGACCCGGCTGGTCGGGCACTATGGCTGGGACGGACTAGGCAAGCGTATCGACATCAATTGCTTTATCAAGGAGCCGAGCATCACCTCGAGCCTGAAGTTCCTGCGCAAGACGCCGTGGGCCCGACAGAAGGTGGAAGAGTTGTACCTGGAGACCCAGTTCACCCACTAAAGCGAGAATGACATGTTGAACGACAGCACATCGAGCCTGAAGGCACACCTGAAGAGCCTGCACGCCAACCTGGCCAGCACCGGCGAAGTCGATGAGGAATTGCAGGAGCTGTTGCGCCAGCTCGATGGCGACATCCGGACGCTGCTCGAACGGCGCGCCAACGACGAGGCCGGCACCACGACCTACGGCCTGGCCGAACGCAGCCAGGAAATCACCGCGCGCTTCGCCGCGCAGCACCCGCGGCTGGAGCCGGCGCTGCGCGAACTGGGCAATATCCTCGCCAGTATGGGGATCTGAACTAGTGGAAGACCGGCACGTGCGGGTCCTCGCCGCCGAAGGTGTACTCCGGATGGCAGCTCTTGATCACTTCTTCGATCTCCCGCACCCGCCCGCGCGGCACGTCGATAATCAACAGCACCTTGCCTTGCTGGATGCCTTCGGCGAACTGGGTCAGCCGCGAATTGGGCACCGCCGCCGCGTTCATGCCCGAGGCCCAGCCGCCGAACAGCGCGCCGCCGAGACCCGCGACCAGGATCGCGAAAGTCTGCAGCGACAAGCCCTCGGGCGGGAACATCACCAGCAGCACGCCGGCGATCAGGCCGGCGCCGCCGCCGATCATCATCCCGATTTGCGCGCCGTGGACCAGGTCGGTCTTGTGCAGGAAATTGGCGTCCGGCATATCGTGCGGCAGGGTGCCCTCGCGCGCCATGAAGTGCATATGGCGCTCCTCGATGCGTTTGAGCAGCAGCTCGTCGAGCAGGGCGCGTGCGCATGTGATATCGGGCAGCATGTAGTAGAGTCGGTGGCGCATGGCTATCTCCTTGTATGGGCCGGTCTGCGGCGGGCCTCTACTTTGTTATAGCAAATCGCTGCGCCAAGTACAGGGGAATCGCGTCGAGCGCCTTGCCTGTTTTTGTGGCACAAACATGACAAGTTATTGAAACATAAGACGTTTTTCCGCCTGATTCGCGCTGCGCAAGCTGCCGCGGCAAGGTCTTGCGCAGGGTTTTCCGGTACAATACCGGCCAATGAGCTCCCCAACCAACCTGTTCGCGACCGTCCCCAAGCGGTCTAGCCGCGCTGCCGCCGCGCCCTTCCTGCCCATGTCCCGCGCCGAGATGGACGCGCTGGGCTGGGACGCCTGCGACGTCATCCTGGTGACCGGGGACGCCTACATCGACCATCCGAGTTTCGGCATGGCGCTGGTGGGCCGCCTGCTCGAAGCGCAAGGCTTCCGGGTCGGCATCATCAGCCAGCCGGACTGGCACTCGGCAGAGCCGTTCCGCGCGCTCGGCAAGCCGATCCTGTATTTCGGCGTTACGGCCGGCAATATGGACTCGATGGTCAACCGCTACACGGCCGACCGCAAGATCCGCTCCGACGACGCCTACACGCCGAACGGCGAGCCGGACAAGCGGCCGGACCGCACCGTCACCGTGTACGCCCAGCGCGCGCGCGAAGCCTATCCCGACGTGCCGGTGATCATCGGCAGCATCGAAGCCTCGCTGCGCCGCATCGCCCACTACGATTACTGGTCGGACAAGGTGCGACGGTCGGTGCTGCCCGATTCGAAGGCCGACATGCTGTTGTTCGGCAACGCCGAACGCGCGCTGGTCGACCTCACCCGGCGCCTCGCGGCGGGCGAGCACATCAAGGACATCCGCGACCTGCGCGGCACCGCCTTCATGGCGCCGGCGGGCTGGCTGCCGGCCGCGGACTGGTCGGTCGCGAATTCGACCCGGGTCGACGTGCCCGGCAAGGTCGATGCGCATCCCGACCCCTACGCGATGGCGCAGG
>DASRXO010000691.1:0-4701 GCA_035654095.1 Telluria sp. | reverse complement strand
CCAGCGACGGCACGGTCTCGATCACGACGCCCGGCACCACCGCGCCGTCCCAGATCGGCTCGCTGCAACTGACCACCTTCGTCAACCCGGCCGGCCTCGAGTCGAAGGGCGAGAACCTGTACGTCGAAACCGGCGCCTCGGGCGCGCCCAACACCAACACCCCGGGCACCAACGGCGCCGGCAGCGTGATGCAGGGCTATGTCGAGACCTCGAACGTCAACGTGGTCGAGGAGATGGTGAATATGATCCAGACCCAGCGCGCCTACGAAATCAACAGCAAGGCGATCACCACCTCCGACCAGATGCTGCAAAAGCTGGCCCAGTTATGAAAACGCTCGTCCTCTTCGCGGCGCTGGCGCTGGCCGGCTGCACCACGAAGCCGGACGACGTCACCAGTTGGCCGTTGGGGTCGGTCTGGAACGAGCCGTCGCGGGTGTAGGCGGCGGTGCCGTCGGGCAGCAGCACCGAGAAAAAGCCGGCGCCGTTGACCATCACGTCGCGCGTGTTGCCGGTCTGCTGGGGATTGCCCTGGGTGAAGATGCGTTCGGTGGCGACGGTGCGCACGCCGGTGCCGATCTGCAGGCCGGACGGCAAATTGGTTTGCTGGGACGACTGGGCGCCCGGCTGGCGCACGTTCTGGTACAGCAAATCCTCGAACACGGCGCGCGACTTCTTGAAGCCGTTGGTGCTGACGTTGGCCAGGTTGTTGCTGATGACGTCGAGATTGGTCTGCTGGGCTTCGAGACCGGTCTTGGCGATGAAAAGGGAACGGATCATGGGGCTTCTCCAGGTTGGCGGCGTCTGCACCAGGCAAGCACCACACGCTAGCGCCCATTATGCGCGTCGGCGTATTAACTCAAAGCGAGGATCTGGCTGGCTTTCGCCGCGTTATTCTCGGCATTCTTCAACAGCGCCATTTGGGTGTCGAAGGAGCGCGCCAGCGCGATCATGCTGACCATCGAATCGACCGGGCTGACGTTGCTGCCTTCGAGCGCGCCGCCGGTCACCGCGACCTGCGGGTCGGCCGGCGCGCTCGACCCATCCTTCATGCGGAACAGGCCGTCGTCGCCGCGCACCAGGTCGCGCTCGGGCGGATTGACCAGCTTGAGGCGCCCCAGCACGGTCGGCGCGCCGGGCTTGGTGGTGGTGGCGATGGTCGAGATGGTGCCGTCGCCGGCGATCGCCACCGTCACCTCGGGCGGCACCGTGATCGGTCCGCCGTCGCCCTGGATGGTCTGGCCGGCGCTGGTTTGCAGCAGGCCGTTGGGGTTCATCTGCAGGGCGCCGGCGCGGGTGTAGGCTTCGCTGCCGTCGGCCATCTGCACCGCCAGCCAGCCCTTGCCGCTGACCGCCACGTCGAGGTCGCGCCCGGTCATCTGGACCGGACCGGACGAGAAGTCGGCGCCCACCGTGGCGTCGACCACGAAGCTGCGGGTCGGCAGGCCGTCGGCCACCACCGGCACCGCGCGGAAGGAATCGATCTGCGCGCGAAAGCCGGTGGTGCTGACGTTGGCCAGGTTGTTGGCCGTGGTCGACTGCAGCTCCATGAGGTGCTTGGCGCCGCTGGCGGCGGTGTAGATGAGGCGGTCCATCGCGTGCTCCCCGGCGCCTTACATCAACGCAGGTTGACCAGCGTCTGCAACACCGAGTCCTGGGTCTTGATGGTCTGCGCATTGGCCTGGTAGACGCGTTGCGCGGTGATCATGTTGACCAGTTCGGCGGTCAGGTCGACGCTCGAGTCTTCCACCGCCGAGGATTGCAGCACCCCGAGGCTGCCGGAGTTCGGCGTGCCCACCAGCGGCAGGCCCGAGGTCGAGGTCTCGGCCCAGGCGTTGTTGCCGAGCGGGGTCAGGCCGTTCGGATTGGCGAAGTTGACCAGCACGATCTGGCCCAGCGGATGCGACTGGCCGTTGCTGTACTGGCCGAGGATGATGCCGTCGGCGCCGGCCGAGAAACGCTGCAGGTGGCCGGCGGTGAAACCGTCCTGGGTGGTTTGCTTTTCGCTGGTGGCCGCGCCGAACTGGGTGGTGCCGGCGAAGCCGAACTGGATCGACAGCGTGGGGTTGGCGCCGGTGGGCGGAAAGATCGGCAGGTTGACCGTCAAGGGCACGGTCTGCGGGTTGAGCGGATCGGCCGAGGCCAACGCCATCTGCGCCGTGCTGAGCGCGCCGCTGGAGTCGAAATCGAGGTGGCCGACGCGCACCGGCGGCACCTGGACCGCGGCCGCGATCAGCCCGTCGATTTGGGCCGGCGTGATGCCCGGCGTGGTGCCGGCGCTGGTCGCGGCCAGGTCGATGGCGGCGATCTGGGCTGGGCTGGCGCCGGCCGCTGCCGCTGCCGCATCGACCATGGCGTTGGCGTCTATCGCATATTGCTGGGCGAGAGGGGCCATGGCTGCCGGGTCCAGCGGGACAATATTGCTTTGGGTTACCCAGGCGGCGCGCGAGGTGACTGCCGGGTTGACCGCCGGATCGGGGTTCTGGGCCGCGGCGGCCACCGCCAGGTTGGTAATCTCGGTACCGTCATTGGCGACATACACGTCCCAGTGGCCGGGCGCGGTCATCACGTAATACGAGGACATCACGTGCGGATTGCCCAGCGTGTCGAAGACGTCGACCGGCACCTGTTTGTTGTAGCTGGTCGGGTCGGCCGCATTGAACGGCACCGTGACCGGCACCGTGCTGCCCGAATCGAGGTTGAGCTGGGTGTCGACGTGGGTGGTCGCCACCGGCTTCAGGTCGGCGGTATTGATCTGGAGCGGGATCGGGGCGCCGGCCAGGATCACGCCGGTCTGGCTGGCCGAGAAGCCGGTCAGCTTGGCGCCCTGGGCGTTGACCATGAAGCCGTCCTTGTCGAGCGAGAACTGGCCGTTGCGCGTGTACTGGGTCGCGCCCGCCACCGTCATGCGGAAGAAGCCGGCGCCGTTGATCGCGATGTCGAGCGGGTTGTTGGACGATTCGATATTCCCCTGGGTGAACTCCTGGGCGATCTGCGAGACCTTGGTGCCGATCCCGGCCTGGTTGCCGCCGGCGCCGTTGAGCGAGTTGGCGTACACGTCCGCGAACTGGGCTTGCGATCCCTTGAAGCCGACCGTGCTCGCATTCGCGATGTTATTGCCGATCACATCGAGCGATTTGGCAGCGCCGTTCAAGCCGCTAAGTCCCTGTTGGAATGACATGGTGTTCTCCTGATGAAAAGGTTGAAGGCGCGTGCTACAAGACGAGTTTGACGTCGGCCATCGTGACCGAGCTGTTGGTGAGGTTCAGCTTGACGCCGCCGCTGCCGCCGGTGGTCACGCTGTTGACCGCATCGAACTGCAGCGCGGTGGCGTCGGTCAGTGCGGCGCCGCCCTGGAAGGCGGTGACGGTAAAGGTGTACTTGCCGTCCGGCAGCGCCACCGGCTTGCCGCTGGCGTCGACCTTGCTCGGATCGACCACGCCGTCCCAGCTGATGGGCACGGTACCGGCCGCCTGCGCGCCCAGGTCCATGCTCTGCACCACCTTGCCGGTGCGCGGGTCGGTGATGTCGACCACCACCTTGTCGGCCGCGCTCGCCAGGTCGACGCCGAGGATCGCCTTGCCGCTCGACAGCGTGATGTCGGAGCCATTGATCAGCACACCCTTGCCGATCATGCCGGTCGCCTGCAGCGTCTCGGACGACTGGTAGCTCGAGGCCAGCGTATTGAGCGTGGTGTTGAGCTGGTTAATCCCGGTCACGGTCGACAGCTGGGCCAATTGGCTGGTGAGCTGGGCGTTGTCCATCGGATTGAGCGGGTCCTGGTTCTTGAGCTGGGTGACCAGCAGGGTCATGAACTTGTCGGTGGTGGCCTGCACGCTGTTGGGGTCGACGGCGGCGGCGGCCGGCGCGTTGACGGCATTGAGCAGGTCCGGGGAAACGGTGGCGGGAGCAGTGTTGACAGTAGACATGGTGGCTTCTTATGTTATTGACCGAGCGTCAGGGTTTTCAGCAGCAGCGTCTTGGCTGCGTTCATGGTTTCCACATTGTTCTGGTAGGAGCGCGAGGCCGACAGCATATTGACCATCTCGTCGACCACGTTCACATTGGGCATCGAGACATAGCCCTTGTCGTCGGCCATCGGATGCTTGGGGTCGTACACCTGTTTCAGCGGGCCGGCGTCTTCCACCACCTGCTGGACCTTGACGCCGGTGGCGCCGCTATTGTCGGTCGGCACCGCTTCGAACACGACTTGCTTGGCGCGGTAGGCCTGGCCGTTGGCGCTGGTGACGCTGTCGGCATTCGCCAGGTTGCTGGCCACCACATTCAGGCGCTGGGCCTGGGCGCTCATGGCCGAGCCCGACACGTTAAAGATATTAAACAGCGACATGATCAATTTCCTCCCTGGATCGCCGCCAGCATCCCGCGGATCTGTGCATTGATCATGGTGATGCCGGCTTCGTAACGCACGCCGTTGTCGGCGAACTGGTTGCGCTCGACGTCCATGTCGACCGTGTTGCCGTCGACCGAGCCCTGGGCCGCGTTGCGGTACAGCAGCGGGGTGCCGTCGGGCAGCAGCTCGGGATTCGCGGCGCCGCCGATATGGGCCGGATCGGTGGTGGCCAGGACGCCGGCCGGCGGCGTGCTGGCCGCCAGCGCGCTTTGCAGCGCGCTGCCGAAGTCGATGTCGCGCGCCTTGTAATTGGGGGTGTCGGCATTCGCGATGTTCGACGCGAGCACTTGCTG
>DASRXO010000690.1:0-3001 GCA_035654095.1 Telluria sp. | reverse complement strand
CGACCATCGTGGCCGCCAACGGCGACGTGATCAACTTCACGCGTGCCGGCGTGGCCGGGCCGATCAACGTGGCCGACCGCGACTATTACCAGGCGCACCTCAAGGACCCCGGCCTGGGCGTGTTCATCAGCCGGCCGGCGCGCAGCAAGGGCGATGGCGAGTGGACGTTTTACCTGAGCCGGCGCCTGAACGGCGCGCACGGCGAATTCATCGGTATCGCGCTGGTCGGCTTCTCGAGTACTTACCTGAGCGCCTTTTACGACAAGTTCAGCCTGGGCGGCGGCGCCACCGTGAGCCTGTACCGCCGCGATTTCACCCTGCTGGCGCGCTGGCCCCACGTCGACGCGCTGATGGGCACCGTGAACCGCAGCGGCACCTCCTACCACCTGATCGAAGAGCTCGGGCAAACCAAGGGCGTGCTGATCGCCTCCAGCCCGCGCGCCTCGGAAGGCGGCCGGGCAGTGACGCGGATGGGCGCGCCGCGCCTGCTCGAGCACTATCCGCTGATCATCAACATCATCGTCCCCGACCAGGTCTTCCTGGCCCAGTGGCGGCGCTTTACGCTGGTGCTGCTGACGGTGACGGCCGTCAGCATGGCCGGCATCGGCACCGCCTTCGTGATGGTGTTCCGTTCGCTGCGGCGGCGCGCGCGCGACATGCAGACCACCGAGCTGCTCAAGACCGAGGCCGAGGCCGCCAACCAGGCGAAGTCGGAATTCCTGGCCATGATGAGCCATGAAATCCGCACCCCGCTGACCTCGATCATCGGCTTCGCCGAACTGCTGGGTTCCTCGGCCGAGCCGGCCCTGCGCGCCGAGGCCAGCCAGGTCATCCTGCGCAACGGCCAGCACCTGCTGAGCATCATCAACGACATCCTCGATCTGTCCAAGGTCGAAGCGGGGCGCATGCGCCTCGAGCACGTCGCCTTCTCGCCGCTCGAGACCCTGTGGGGGATCGAAGCGATGATGGGCGCGCAGGCCGGCAGCAAGGGCATCCGGCTCGGGATCAAGGCGCATTATCCGATCCCGAGCCAGGTCATGGGCGACCCCACGCGCTGGAAGCAGATCTTGTTCAACCTGTGCAGCAATGCCGTCAAGTTCACCGAGCAGGGCAGGGTCGACGTCACCGTCTGGTACGACAGTCACGCCGAACTGCTGGTGTGCGAGGTGGCCGACACCGGCATCGGCCTGTCGCCCGAGCAGCAGGCCTTGCTGTTCGCGCCGTTCGCCCAGGCCGACAGGACGATTGCGCGCAAATACGGCGGCACCGGCCTCGGCCTGTACCTGGTGCGCCAGCTGGCGGCCAGGATGGGCGGCGAGGCGAGCGTGGTGAGCGAAGCGGGCAAGGGCTCGGTGTTCACGGTCGGCGTCCGCGCCCCGCTGGCGCCCGCGGTGCGCTGGCTGGCGGGCCCGCCCGCGCCCGAAGCGCAGCCGCCGCATCCCGCTCCGCTGCCGCTGTTGCGCGGGCGCGTGCTGCTGGCCGAAGACGGCTACGACAACCGCATGCTGATCGGCGCCTTCCTGAGCCGCCTCGGCCTCGACTACGAGGTCGCGGAAAATGGCGCGCAGGCGTTCCAGATGGCGCTCGGCGCGCCTTACGACCTGGTGCTGATGGACATCCAGATGCCGGTGATGGACGGCGTGCGCGCAACCGAGCTGCTGCGCGGCGCCGGCTGCGGCGCCACCATCGTCGCGCTGACCGCCAACCTGATGCCGGGCGATGTCGAGCACTACCTGGCCGCCGGCTGCGACGCCTGCGTCGGCAAGCCGATCGACTTCGAGGAACTGGGCGCGCTGTTGCAGCGCCGCCTGGCGGCGCGGCCGGATGCGCCCGCGCCGCTCGGGCCGGTCGCCGCGCTGCCCGGCTTCGAAGGGATGGCGCACGCCTACGACACCAGCCTGCCCGCGCGGCTGGACGCGCTGGCCGCCGCGCTGGTGGCCGGCCAGCGCGACGCGGCGCTGGAGCTGGCCCACATGCTCAAGGGCTCGGGCAGCTCCTTCGGTTATCCCGGCGTGACCCGGCTCGCCGGCGCCGTCGAGCGCGCGCTGCGCGACGGCGATGCCGACGCGGCGCAGGCGCTGATGGCGCAGCTGGCCGCGCTCGACGAAGTCCGCCGCCTGTGCCCCGCACCCACCACCCACCCACTCGAGGCTAGCGCTCCATGACCTGTTCCGCCATCCCCATCGCCGACCGCGCCGCGCGGCGCATGATCTTGCTGGTCGACGACGACGTGCTGATCCTCGGCCTGCTCGGCAAATTCCTGCAGCTGGCCGGCTACGAGGTGCGCATCGCCACCGGCGGCGCGATGGCGCTCGAGATGCTGGCCGACAGCGGCCGCGAGCCCGACCTGGCGCTGCTCGACGTCTCGATGCCCGGCATGTCGGGGCTGGAACTGGCGCAGTCGCTGCAGGCCGATTTCGGCGTGCCGTTCATGTTCCTGTCGGCCAGCGACGACCAGGCCATCGTGCGCCAGGCCGCCGATTGCGGCGCGGTCGGCTACCTGGTCAAGCCCTTCGACACCGCGCACATCGCGCCCGCGATCCAGGCCGCGCTGGCGCGCGCCGACGAGATCCGCAAGCTGCGCAGCAGCGAGGAACGCCTCACGCTGGCGCTGCAGCAGGGCCGCGACGTCGGCATCGCGATCGGCGTGCTGATGGAGCGCTACAAGACCGACCGCGAGACCGCCTACCGGGTGCTGCGCGATTACGCGCGCTCGCACCAGCGCAAGCTCAACGACGTGGCGGCCGACATGCTGGCCGCGGCCGAGTCGCTCAATACCTTCATGGTCATCAGCCGCTTCGCGGCGCCCGCCGAGGAGCCCGAGCGCCCGAAACGCTGAGGCTATATTTCCCGCCAGTGTTGCGTTCAGCGTTTTTTTTGTATATCCTGTGCGCGCACCGCCTGAACCGAGCTCGCGCGACCCCACCCCGTTGCCCCGACGCCGTCTCAGGATCGTCTCGCCAGGCCGCCCCACTCCGGGCGGCTGCCAGTAGTCGCCCTC
>DASRXO010000689.1:0-8349 GCA_035654095.1 Telluria sp. | reverse complement strand
CGTCCACGCCCTGGATCACCAGCCGGTCGGTGCCGATGCCGTCGATCTTCGCGCCCATCGCCACCAGCAGGTTGGCGAGGTCGGTCACTTCCGGCTCGCGCGCGGCGTTTTCCAGCACGGTCTCGCCTTCGGCCAGGGTGGCGGCCATCAGCAGATTCTCGGTGCCGGTCACCGTGATCATGTCGGTGACGATGCGCGCGCCCTTGAGCTTCTTGGCGCGGGCGTAGATGTAGCCGCCTTCGATGGTGATCTCGGCGCCCAGCGCCCGCAGGCCCTTGATGTGCTGGTCGACCGGACGCGAACCGATCGCGCAGCCGCCCGGCAGCGAGACCTTGGCTTCGCCGAAGCGCGCCACCAGCGGGCCGAGCACCAGGATCGAGGCGCGCATGGTCTTCACCAGCTCGTACGGCGCTTCGAGGCTGCTGATCGCGCCGCCATTCAAGGTGACGCGGTGGTCGTCCTGCGTCACCGCCAGGCCGGTCTGGCCGAGCAGCTTGAGCATGGTCTTGACGTCGTGCAGGTGCGGCACGTTGGACAGTTCGAGGTCGCCCGCGGTCAGCAGGCCGGCGCACAGGATCGGCAGCGCCGCGTTCTTGGCGCCGGAGACGGCGATCTCGCCGTCGAGGCGTTTGCCGCCCACAATCTGGAGCTTGTCCATGTCTTATCCTTGATATTCTTCAGGGGTGAGGGTCTTCATCGACAGCGCGTGGATTTCCTCGCGCATGCGGTCGCCGAGCGCGGCGTACACCAGCTGGTGGCGCTGGATCGGCCGCTTGCCGGCGAACGCGGGCGACACGATGACCGCGCTGAAATGCTGGCCGTCGCCCTCCACCTCGAGGTGGGTGCATTCGAGACCGGCGCTGATGTAGCCGTGAATGAGTTCAGGTGTGGTAGCCACGATGATTCCTTAAGACGTTTAGTGGCGCAGCTTGTAACCGCGCTTGAGCAGGTTGATCGCGATCGTCGCCAGCACGACGAAGAACACCGACACGATCGTCAGGCTGGTCCACGGCGAAATATCGGACTGGCCGAAGAAACCGTGGCGGAACCCGTCAATCATATAAAAGAACGGGTTGAAATGCGAGACCGTCAGCCAGAATGCGGGCAGCGAGTGGATCGAATAAAACACGCCCGACAAAAAGGTCAGCGGCATGATCAGGAAATTCTGGAACGCGGCCAGCTGGTCGAACTTCTCGGCCCAGATCCCGGCGATCACGCCCATGGTGCCGAGGATGCCGGCGCCGAGCAGCGCGAACACCAGGATCCACAGCGGCGCGACGAAGGACAGGTGGGCGAACCAGGCGGTGACGATGAACACGCCGGCGCCGACCGCCAGCCCGCGCACCACGGCGGCCAGCACATAGGCCGAGATGATCTCCCAGTGCGACAGCGGCGGCAGCAGGATGAACACCAGGTTGCCGGTGATCTTGGACTGGATCAGCGAGGACGAGGAATTGGCGAAGGCGTTTTGCAGCACGCTCATCATCACCAGGCCGGGGATCAGGAAGGCGGTGTAGCTGACGCCCTTGTACACCTCGATCCGGCCTTCGAGCACGTGGCCGAAGATCAGCAGGTAGAGCATGGCGGTCAGGATCGGCGCGGCCACGGTCTGGGTGGCGACCTTCCAGAAGCGCAGCGTCTCCTTGTACAACAGGGTCTGGAAACCTACAGAGATGACATTCACAGCGTTCCTCCGTCCATGATCTGCAAGAAGATGTCTTCCAGGTCGGCTTGTTGCAATTGCATTTCGTCGATCACGGCGCCCGATTCGCGCAGGCGGGCCAGGATGGTTTCGACTTCGGCGTACTCGTTCACGCGCAGGCTGTACTGGTTGCCGTTGCCGTGCTCGTCGTGCGAGACCAGGTGCATCAGCTCGGGCGGCAGGCTGCCGCTGGACAGGTGCACATTCAGCTGCGAGCCG
This sequence comes from Telluria sp., assembly GCA_035654095.1. Classification (GTDB taxonomy): domain Bacteria; phylum Pseudomonadota; class Gammaproteobacteria; order Burkholderiales; family Burkholderiaceae_D; genus Telluria_A. The sequence continues at coordinate 6,428 of DASRXO010000689.1, read as the reverse complement.
GAGATGCGGCGGATCAGCGCCGACATGGTGTCGAGCGCGACCACCTTGCCGGCCTTGAGCATCGCCACCCGCTGGCACATGGCCTGGGCTTCCTCGAGGTAGTGGGTGGTCAAGACCACGGTATGGCCCTGCTTGTTGAGGCGCGAGATGAACTTCCACAGGGTCTGGCGCAGTTCGACGTCGACCCCGGCGGTCGGCTCGTCGAGCACGATCACCGGCGGCTTGTGGACCAGCGCCTGGGCCACCAGCACGCGCCGCTTCATGCCGCCCGACAGCGCGCGCATGTTGACGTCGGCCTTGTTGCTCAGGTCGAGGTTGTCCATCACCTCGTCGATCCACTTGTCGTTGTTCTTCAGGCCGAAATAGCCGGACTGCAGGCGCAGCGTTTCGCGCACCGTGAAGAAGGGATCGAACACCAGTTCCTGCGGCACCACGCCGAGCTTCTTGCGCGCCTCGCGAAAGTCGCTCACCACGTCGTGGCCGTGAATCGCCACGCTGCCCGCATCGGGCCGGATCAGGCCGGCGATGATGGAAATCAGGGTGGTCTTGCCGGCGCCGTTGGGGCCGAGCAGTCCGAAGAACTCGCCTTCTTGTATCGTCAGGGAGACGCCGCCCAAGGCCTTGAGGGCCTTGTAGCTTTTCTCGACGTTGCTAATCTGGATCGCTGTCATTCTTGTTTGGAGGGTAAGGGCAGTTGTCTGGACAGACTGCCCGTGCGGTGCGGGAGAAACCGTCAATTATAGGGGAAATCCGCCGATGAGTCGGGCGGGGCCCGGCGCGCGGCCGGACGGGGATGCGGCGCGGGCCAGGCCGCGCCGCCGGGACAGGATCAATGGTGCTGCAGATCGGCCGGGGAATCGGCCAGCAGGGCGTCCACGCCGTACAGGGTGGCCAGGCTTTGCAGGCTGGCCGGGAGGTTGAGGTATTTCAGTTCGACGCCGATCTTGCGCGCCTTGCGCTGCCAGGCCAGCAGCACCGCCACGGCCGACGAGTCGGCGCTTTTCACGCCGCCCAGGTCGAACACGGTCTGGCCGGCCGAGATCGCCGCGCAGCCCTGGACCAGGGCCGCCCGCGCATTCTGCACGGTCAGCTCGCTCTCCTGCAAGGTGTGGGTACCGGCCATGGCTTACTTGGCGGCGGTGGTTTTCAGCGGCTTGTTGGCCAGCTGCTTGTTGCGCTCGGCCAGCTTCTTGATCAGGCCATCGACGCCGGTCTTGCTGATTTCAGCGGCGAAGTTGCCCTTGTAGGTTTCCACCAGCCAGGCGCCGAGCACGTTGATGTCGAAGATCTTCCAGCCGGCCGGGGTCTTGGACAGGCGGTAGTTGAGCTGGATCGGCTCGCCGCGCTGCACATTGACTTGCGAACGCACCTCGACTTCGGTGTCGGCCGGATCGGCGCGCATCGGCTTGAATTCCACGGTTTCGTTCTTGATCTGCGACAGCGCGCCCGAGTAGGTGAACACCAGCAGGGTGCGGAACTGTTCGGCCAGCTGCTTTTGCTGGTCCGGGGTGGCGTCGCGCCAGAAGCGGCCGGCCGCCAGCGCGGTCATGCGCTGGAAATCGACGTAGGGCAGGATCTTGCTGTCGACCAGGTCGATGATTTTCTGCTGGTTGCCGGCCTGGATGTCCTTGTCCGACTTGGCGGTGTCGATGACCTCGGCGCTGATGCGCTTGACCAGCGCGTCCGGCGCCTCGCTGGCAGGGGCGGGGGCGGCAAAGGCGGCGCTGGCCGACAAGGCCATGGTCGCCGCGGCGATAAGTTGTTTGATCGATTTCATGGAGTTCTCTTCACGTGTTGGTGGTTACCGGTCCCGGCTTAACTATTTCGGGGCCGCTTCGGATGACGCTGCCGGTGTAACAATTGTTTCCACAGCCGGCACCGCGGACGGTCCCGGATCGTCGGCATACGCCGCCTTGATGCTCTTGGCGTCGGCCGGTCCGTCGTCGCGGCTGGCGCCCTTCAGCTTGCGCAAGCCGCCGCCGTCCTGGATGCGGCTCTCGCGCCGTTGCAGGAAGCCGTCGCGGATGAATTCATAACGGTCGAGCGCGGCTTCTTCCATCAAGTTCGAGGCATCGAGCACCGCGGCGCGCTGGTCGACCGCGCGCACCGCGATCCCCACGTTGCGCCAGTTGACCGGCTCCTTGTAGGCCCACGGGTCGGCCTTGATATCGAGCGGCAGGGCCAGGGTGTCGCGCACCGTCGACGGGCCCAGCAGCGGCAACATCAAGTACGGGCCGGAGGCCACGCCCCAGGCGCCCAGGGTCTGGCCGAAATCCTCGTTGTGCTTCGGCAAGCCGGCTTCGGACGCGATGTCCAACAGGCCAAGGATACCAAAGGTCGAGTTCAGCGCGACGCGCGTCAGGTCGGACATGCCGTCCCCGCCCTTGCCCTGCATCAGGTTGTTGGCGCCGGTCCACAGGTCCGACAGATTGCCGAAGAAGTTGGAGACGCCGGTCTGCACGAAGCCCGGCAACACCTTCTTGTAGGCGGTGGCGGCCGGTTTCAGCGCGACCTGGTCGACCGTGTCGTTAAACGAGAACATGGCGCGGTTGAATTTCTCGAACGGGTCGCGCGGGTTGCCGCCGCCGGTGCTGGCGCAACCGCCCAGCGTGGCGCCGACGGCCAGCGTCAGGGCGATGGCGCGCAACGCGCGGCCTCGGGAGGTGGTGTTCATTTGCTGCTGTCCTTTCCGTCCGCGGCCTTGCTGTAGATGAACTGATTGATCAGGTCTTCCAGCACGGCTGCCGATTGGGTACGCGAAATCCGGTCGCCGGCCACCAGGTTGTTGGTGTCACCGCCAGGTTCGATACCAATGTACTGCTCGCCGAGCAAGCCGGCGGTCAGAATCTTAAGGGAGCTATCTTTTGGAAATTTATAGCCCGTCTCAAGGTCCAAGGTTACCAGTGCCTGGTAGCTTTTGTCATCAAACTTGATGTCGCCGACCCGGCCGACCACCACACCGGCGCTTTTCACCGGGGCTTGCGGCTTGAGGCCGCCGATATTGTCGAACTTGCCCGTGATCGCATAGGTCTTGCCGAAGGACAGGGTACTCATATTGCCTGCCTTCAGTGCGAGGAACATCAGCGCTGCCAGGCCCAGCAGGACAAACAGGCCAACCCAGACGTCAATAGTTTTGCGGTGCATTTTATATCCCCGAATTCAGAATTATTTATTAAACATTAAGGCGGTCAGCACGAAGTCCAGGCCCCAGACCAGCAGCGAGGCGATCACCACGGTGCGGGTGGTGGCGCGCGAGACGTCTTCCGGCGTCGGCTGCGCCTGGTAGCCCTGGTGCAGCGCGGTGAAGGTGACCGCCACGCCAAACACGAAACTCTTGATCACGCCGTTGATGACGTCGGCGCGCACATCCACGTTGGCCTGCATCTGCGACCAGAAGGCGCCCTCGTCGACCCCGATCAGCTGCACGCCGACCAGGTAGCCGCCGACGATGCCGACCGCGCTGAACACCGTGGCCAGCACCGGCATCGCGATCACGCCGGCCCAGAAGCGCGGCGCCAGCACGCGCTGCACCGGATTAATCGCCATCATCTCCATCGCCGACAGCTGCTCGCCGGCCTTCATCAGGCCGATCTGGGCGGTCAGCGAGGTGCCGGCGCGGCCGGCGAACAGCAGGGCCGTGACCACCGGCCCGAGTTCGCGCACCAGCGCCAGCGCGACCACCTGGCCCAGCTTCTGTTCGGCGCCGTAGGGCGTCAGCGTGTAGTAACCCTGCAGGCCCAGCACCATGCCGACGAACAGGCCGGAGACGATGATGATGACCAGCGAATAATTGCCGATGAAATGAATCTGCTCGGAGATCAGGCCGGGCCGCCGCATGGCGCCCGGCGACACGCCCAGCAGGTTGAAAAAGGCGCGCGTGGCGAAGCCGACGCTGGCGATCGCCTCGCGCAAGGTGCGGCCGATGGCGGCCAGGAAATCGGCGATCATGCGCGCGCTCCCAGGCCCAGGTCCTCGGCCAGCGACTTGCCGGGGTAGTGGAAGGGCACCGGACCATCGGGCGCGGCGTTGACGAACTGCTTGACGTAGGGGTCTTCCGACACGCGCAGGTCGGCCGGCGTGCCTTGGGCGACGATTTTTCCGGCGGACATAAAGTAGATATAGTCGGCGATCGCGAAGCACTCGTTGACGTCGTGCGAGACCAGGATCGAGGTCGAGCCGAGCGCGTCGTTAAGGTGGCGGATCAGGTTGGCGGTCACGCCCATCGAGATCGGGTCGAGGCCGGCGAAGGGTTCGTCGTACATGATCAGTTCGGGATCGAGCGCGACGGCGCGCGCCACCGCCACGCGGCGCGCCATGCCGCCCGAGATCTCGGCCGGCTTGAGCTTGGCGGCGTTGCGCAGGCCCACCGCGTGCAGCTTGAGCAGTACCAGGTCGCGGATCAATTCTTCCGGCAGGTCGGTGTGCTCGCGCAGCGGGAAGGCGACGTTCTCGAACACGGTGAGGTCGGTGAACAGGGCGCCGAACTGGAACAGCATGCCCATCTTGCGGCGCAGGCGGTACAGGCCGTCGGTATCGAGCTGGTGGACCACTTCGCCGGCCACGCTGACCGCGCCTTGCTGCGGCCGGATCTGGCCGCCGATCAGGCGCAGCACCGTGGTCTTGCCGCAGCCCGAGCCGCCCATCACAGCCACTACCTTCCCGCGCGGGAAGTCCATGCGGAGATTCGACAGGATCGACCGTTCTCCATATGCAAAATGCAGATCGCGGATTTCGACAAGATTAGGCACAGTATTATTCGTTTTTTGGGAATGGCGTATTGTAGTGCAGAAACGGCAATCTCTGCTGGCGGAGCCCCATCCCGGACGCCCGTGCCGACGTCAGCATACAACACTAATGAACGACGAGTCAGATATTTCCATATGTAAGTAATTGTTTCTATTGAAATATAGTTTTGCGAAAATGTTGATTTGATAACGCCAGACGGAAATATGTTGTCCATGAATAACACATTCTTTACGGCAATTTACACCCGATTTGGTGTACGCTTGGACGCTGGCGCCGCCCGCCGCGGGCGCCTACACTGAGATGACGGCGGCCCCGCGGCCATTACCTGGAGGACACAATCCGATGCGCACGACTTCACGTTTGCTGCTGCTGGCAGCCTTGACCGGCATGAGCGCGCACGCGCTGGCCAATCCCGCGGTGAAAGCGGCGGCCAGCCGTTTCGTCGGCGGCATCGCATGGCAGGAAGGCTCGGTGCTGACGGCCGATTTCAGCTGCGCGGGCAAGGCGCAAAACGCGATCCTGGGCACCTCGGACAAGGAGATCGTGGTGGCGGTATTTACGCAGGATCTGGCCAAGCCGCCCGAAGTGCTGCGCTTCGCGAGCGCGGACCGCAATCCGGCCGAGGCCAAGATCCGGCTCGAAGACAGTTCCTTGACGAAGGACGAGATCGTGTCGCTGTCGAACGCCACGCCGCCCGGCTACCGGCCGTCGAAGAGCTGCAAGGGCCTGCGCCTGAGCGACGACAGCAGCGACGCGGCCCACATCTACTGGGACCACGAAGCGCGCCGTTTCGATACGTGGACGCAGTAAGGGTTCAGATCCAGCCGAAGCCTTTGGCCACCAAGGCGCCCATGCCTATGCCGAGCGAGATGATCATCCCCATCAGGATGCGGAAGTCGACAGTCCGAATCACCGCGAGGTCCTTGCGCAGGTCCTTGAGGTCCGTATGCAGGTTCTCGATGTCCTTGCGCAGGAAGTCGAATGAAGTCTCCAACCTGACCACGCGCATCGTCACGTCGCGCAGCTCGGACCGGAATAGATCTAGTTGCGCCTTGAATTGCTCAAGTTGCGCCTTGAATTGCTCGAGCTCAGACCGGAATTGCTCGAACAGCGTTTCAAGCCGCCCTATACGGCGAGAAACGTCGGCGAGCGTCGCCTCGTCGCCTGGTGTGCGTTCAGTATCGTTGCGTGTGGGTCCCATGATGCCCTCATCGAAAGATCGAACCACCAGTCTACGAGCCGCACGCCACCCGTCAAGCGCGGTTCACGCCGCGTTTGACGCAAGTCTCAGCGCGGCAAAACCGAGGCGCCCATGAGGAACTCGTCGACCGCGCGCGCGCACTGGCGGCCTTCGCGGATCGCCCACACCACCAGCGACTGCCCGCGCCGCATGTCGCCCGCCGCGAACACTTTCGGCACCGAGGTCTGGTAGCAACCCTCGCCGTCGGTCGTGGCGCGCGCGTTGCCGCGGGCGTCTTTGTCGACCCCGAAAGCGTCGAGCACTTGCTGCACCGGCGACACGAAACCCATCGCCAACAACACCAGGTCGGCCTTCATCTCGAATTCGGAATTGGGCACTTCGACCATCTTGCCGTCCTTCCATTCGACGCGGCAGGCGATCAGCTTTTCGACCTTGCCGCCCTTGCCTTCGAAGCGCTTGGTGGCCACCGCCCAATCGCGCT
>DASRXO010000688.1:0-2947 GCA_035654095.1 Telluria sp. | reverse complement strand
AGCGGCTTGCGGATGGTCTGTTCGGGACCGAGATAAGTGTTTGGCGTTTTCGCCAGGTACAGCGGCTCGGCCGGCGGGGCGATGCCCAGCTTGCGGCCCAGCGCATGAAAGTTGTTCCACATGGCCAGCACCTTGCCTGGTACCACGGGCGCCAGCAGCGTCACGTCGGACAGCTGCATGGTGATGTTGGTCGGTTCGGGCGCGTCGAACATGTCGCCCTTGTACACCCGGATTTTTTCGCCCTCGATGGTGCCGAAGCGAACGGTGTCGATGTGATGGAAGCGCAGCCAGCGTTGTATCATGATGATCGTCTCTTGGTATGGTAGCGATCGCCGGCGGTGGGGGGCGGTCGCTGTGTGGTAGCCCAGCGTCCCGCCCCGTGCTGCCGGGTCAGTTCGCCATTCGGGCGGAGGCCGCAGCCAACTCAACTCCTTCATGGGCCGGTGCTACCGACTTGTCCATGAAGTTCTTGCGCATCGGTCGCAACACCCACCAGGCCATGATCGCGGCCGCCGCGTTCAAGCCGCAACCGACGAAGAACACCGCTTCCCAGCTGCCGGTGGCGGCCGTGATCATGCTCGAGACCGGCACGAAGATCGAGGCTGTCCCCTTGGCGGTGTACAGCAGGCCCGCATTGCCGGCCGCGTACTTGGTGCCGAAGGTGTCGGCCGAGGTAGCCGGGAACAGGCTGTAGATCTCGCCCCAGGCAAAGAACACGACGCCGGTCAGGATCACGAACATGATCGGATCGCGGCCCCAGTAGTACAGCGCCAGGATGCCGACCGATTCCAGTGCGAACGCGATGAACATGGTCTTCTCGCGGCCGATCTGGTCCGAGACCCAGCCGAAGAAGGGACGCGTCAGGCCGTTCAGCACGCGGTCGATGGCCAGCGCGAAGGTCAGGGCCGGCAACACCATGCCCATCACGTTGAAGCTTATGCCATCGATCTTGAAGTCCTTGGCGATCGGGCCCATCTGCGCGGTGGCCATCAGGCCGCCGGCGGCGACCAGCACGAACATCACATACATGACCCAGAACACGGGTTTGCGGATGATCTGGGTCGGCGACAGCTCGGCCCGGGTCTGCTGCACCTTGGCCTGCTTGGCGCCGGCGCTCGCGGCTTTGGCGGGCGGACGGACCATCATCAGGGCCAGCAGGATCACGACGGCGCCCTGGATGAGGCCGAAGAACAGGAAGGTCGATTCGTAACCCTTGGTGGCGATCATCATCGAGATCGGGATGATGGTGGCGGCCGAGCCGGCGCCGAAACCGGCGGCGGTCAGGCCGGCGGCCAGGCCGCGGCGGTCCGGGAACCATTTCAGGGCCGAGCCCACGCAGGTGCCGTAGACCGCGCCGGCGCCGATACCGCTGATGGCGGCGGCGATGTACAGCAAGGTCAGGCTGTCGGCATAGGCGTTCATGACCCAGCCGAGACCGCACAGCACGCCGCCGAACAGCACGACCGGACGCGGACCGAATTTGTCCACCGCCCAGCCTTCGATCGGCACCAGCCAGGTTTCGGTCAGGACGAAGATAGTAAAGGCCACCTGGATGGCGGCTTTCGACCAGCCGTACTTGTCGGCGATCGGGTTGACGAACAGCGTCCAACCATATTGCAGATTGGCGATCATGGCCATGCAAATGACGCCGATCAGCAGTTGCATCCAACGGAAGGATGCCGGCCGGTTGGCCGCGGAGGTCTCCTCGTGATTCAGGGTGCTCATAAGTCTCGTCTCCTCATATTTTTTGTGTGCGCCGGACAGCGAGTGCGCGCTGCCCAATCTACTTACTGGCGTCTTATCCTACACGACCGGTGCCCCTCTTCTGGGAGCTAGCCGGGCCGCTGTTCTGGCACTGTCGTGTGAATCTGTACAGACCAATAATTGGTCCGATTGTGGAAGATGCGCTGCGGCTTATCCTTGACCGCGGTTAAGAATCGCAAATCCCGCGGCAGCCCCAAAAATGGCTGCCGTCAGACCCCGACCTGGCCCTGCTGGATCTCGGCCCAATCGATGAAAGCACCGCCGCGCCGGCCCTCGGAGGTCATGCTGTCGAAGCAGCGTTCTTTCATGGTCAGGATCGCCTCGACCAGGAACGCCGGATCGTAGGCTTTCAGCAGGTGCGCCTGGTGCTGTTCGAGGTAGCCGCGCAGGCGCTGGCACTCGTCCGACTGGCAGGCCAGCGCCTGGTAGGTCGGGCTATCCCAGTGCCAGCCGAAACCGAGCTCGTAGAACGCGGCGTTGTAGGCATTGCGCTGGATTTCGGCGGCGTCGGCCACGTGTGCTTGGGTGCTGTGCATGGAAGTCTCCTTGGTGAGTAGTTGTTACCATACTAGTATCGAAAAATGATTAGGTATAGTTAAACTTATTAAGCATAATGATTCACGATCGTGAATAGTTGAATGGAGCCCCATGAAGAACGCGACCTTACGCCAATTGAAGGTCTTCGAAGCTGTTGCGCGCCACCTCAGTTTCTCGCGCGCGGCCGACGAATTGCACCTGACCCAGCCCGCGGTGTCGACCCAGGTCCGCACCTTGGAGGGCCACGTGGGCGTCGAATTGTTCGAACAATTGGGTAAAAAGGTCTACCTGACGCCCGGCGGCGCCGAGCTGCTGGGGCACTGCCGCGCGATCATCCAGCAGTTCCGGGAGGCCGAGGAGGCGATGTCGCAGTTCAAGGGCATCTCGGGCGGCAAGCTGAACGTGGCGGTGATCAGCGCCGGCGACTACTTCTTCCCGCGCCTGCTGGTCGAATTCGCGCGCCGCAATCCCGGCGTCAAGCTCAACCTGACGGTCTACAACCGCGAGGAGCTCCTGACCCAACTGGCGGCCAACCAGACCGACCTGGCGATCATGGTGCGCCCGCCGCAGGAGGTCGACACCGAGAACCAGTCGTTCGCGCCCCACCCCTACGTGATCGTGGCCGCGCCGACCCATCCGCTGGTGG
>DASRXO010000687.1:0-3650 GCA_035654095.1 Telluria sp. | reverse complement strand
GCGTCGGCCCAGATGAACATGCCGGCCGGCGGCGCCAGGTCGACCGTCAGGCCCGCGCGCTCGAGCTGGCGCACGGTCCTGGTGCGCACCGCGTCGAGCCGGGCGCGGATGCGGTCCAGCTGCTTGCGGTACAGGCCCTCGGACAGCACCTTGTAGACCACCCGTTCGCCGATGTCGCTGGTGGTCAGGGTGGCCAGCATCTTGCGGTCGCACAGCCGCTGCGCCCACTCGGGCGAGGTGGCGATGAAGCCGACCCGCAGGTTGGCCGACAGCGACTTCGAAAAGCCGCCGAGGTAGATCACGCGCCGCAGCTGGTCGAGCGCGGCCAGGCGGGTGGCCGGCTGCACCGCGCTGCCGGGATGCAAGTCGCAATAGATGTCGTCCTCGACGATGGTGAAGCCGTGCTGCTCGGCGATGCGCAGCACCTGGAAGGCCTTGGCCGCCGACAGCGAGGTCGAGGTCGGGTTGTGCAGCACCGAGTTGATGACGTACAGGCGCGGCTTGTGCAGCGCCGCCAACTGTGCCAGCTGGGCGATGTCGGGGCCGTCGGCCAGGCGCGGGATGCCGACCACGCGCGCGCCCAGCGCGGCGAAGGAGCCGAACATCAGGAACCAGGCCGGGTCGTCGACGAAGATGGTGTCGCCCGGCTGCGTGAATTCGCGCGCCACCAGGTCCAGCGCCTGGGTCACGCCGACGGTGGTGACGATCTGCTCGGGCGCCGCTTCGATCTCGAGCTCGGCCAGCTTGAGCTGCAATTGCTGGCGCAGCGGCAGGAAGCCCTGCGGCAGGCCGTAGCTGAGCAGGCTGCCGTGCTGGCGGCTGACGGCGCGCAGCGCGTTGCCGATCGCCGCGCCGTCCAGCCATTCGGCCGGCAGCACGCCGGACCCCGGCGCGCGCAGCATCGGCGTCTGGCGGAACATATTGCGGATCAGCCACACCACGTCCAGCGGGCGCGCGGTGAGCGGCGCGTCGGGATCGGCCGCGGCGGGCGCGGCGGCCGAGCGTTCGCCGGCGTTCAGCGGCGAGCGCTCGCGCACGAAGAAGCCGGCGCCGCGCCGCGATTCGAGGTAGCCGCGCGCCACCAGCTTGTCGAAACTGGCCACCACCGTGAAGCAGGACACGCCATGGGTCGCGGCGAACTGGCGGATCGAGGGCAGGCGCGCGCCGCTGCGCAGCAGCTTGTCGTCGATCCGCAGGCTGACCGAGCGGACGATCTGGTCGATCAGCGATTCCCCCGATTCGCGCGACAGCAGGGTCGCGAAGGGCGCGGCGCGTGTATTGGCCATTTTACCGTCACAGTATGTGGAATTATGTGGGTGAGTGTATTGGTACTGTACTGGGTTTCTCGTCTAGCATACACTTAACGATCCGCCATTTCCAGCACAGGAAAACCGCCATGTACCTGCCCTCGCTTGCCGAACTCGACGCCGCCGCGGCCACCGTCTACGGCGTGATGCCGCCCACCCCGCAGTACTCCTGGCCGCTGCTGAACCAGGCGCTGGGCGCCGAGGCCTGGGTCAAGCACGAAAACCACACGCCGGCCGGCGCCTTCAAGGTGCGCGGCGGGCTGGTGTACATGGAGGCGCTGGTGCGCCGCCTGCCCGAGGTGCGCGGCGTGATCGCGGCCACGCGCGGCAATCACGGCCAGTCGGTGGCGCACGCGGCGCGCCGCCATGGGCTGCACGCGACCATCGTGGTCCCGCGCGGCAACAGCAGCGAGAAGAACGCGGCCACCCGTGCATTCGGCGCCGAGATCATCGAACACGGCGCCGATTTCCAGGAGAGCCGCGAGCACGCCAACATGCTGGCGCAGCGCGACGGCCTGCATATGGTGCCCTCCTTCCACCATGACCTGGTGGCCGGCGTGGCGAGCTATTGGCTGGAGCTGTTTCGCGCGCAGCCGGACCTGGACCTGGTGCTGGCGCCGATCGGCCAGGGCTCGGGCATCTGCGGCGCGATCGCCGCGCGCCATGCGCTGGGCCTGAAGACGCGCATCGTCGGCGTGGTGTCGCGCCATGCGCCGGCTTACCAGCTGTCGTTCGAGGCCAGGCGCAGCATCGAAGCGCCGGTGACCACCGTGCTCGCCGACGGCCTGGCCTGCCGCGTGCCGGATCCGGACTCGCTGGCGGCGGTGCTGGAGTTCGCCGACCAGGTGATGGCGGTGAACGACGACGAGGTGGCGTCCGCCATGCGCCTGTACTACCGCAGCACCCACAACCTGGCCGAGGGCGCGGGCGCGGCGGCGCTCGCGGCCGCGATGCAGGCCCGGGACAGCGCGCTGATCAAGGGCCGCAAGCTCGGCCTGCCGCTCAGCGGCGGCAACGTCGACGCCGAGTTGTTCCGTCATATCCTGCAAGGCACGTAGGCCGCGTGGGCACGGCAAGCCGTACCCACCCTACCCATTGCCATGTAGGGTGGGTACGGCCCTTCGTGCCCACGCGGCTCCGCGAGCCGCTGGAATTGTCCAACGTCCTGTGCGCGCTGGCCGTGATCGTGCTGGTGGCCGCGGGACGCGAGATGCGGATTCGGCGTCAGGCCGATGCGCGACGTACAATATCGGCTTCCGCCACTGAAATTGTGAGAACCTCATGTCTGTCTACGCAAAACTCAAAGAACTCGACATCACGCTCGCGTCGCCTGCCGCGCCGGTCGCCGCCTATGTCATGTACGTACAAACCGGCAATCTGGTGTTCATCTCCGGCCATATCGCGAAGAACCCGGACGGCAGCCCGAACGTCGGCCAGCTCGGCAAGAACAAGACCACCGAACAGGGCCAGCAGGCCGCGCGCGCCATCGCGATCGACCTGATGGGCACCTTGCAGCAAGCCTGCGGCGGCGACCTGGGCAAGGTGAAGCGCATCGTCAAGGTGATGAGCCTGGTGAATTCGACGCCCGACTACACCGACCAGCACCTGGTCACCAACGGCTGCTCGGAGCTGCTGGGCGAAGTGTTCGGCGACGCCGGCAAGCACGCGCGCTCGGCCTTCGGCGTGGCGCAGGTGCCGCGCGGCGCCTGCGTCGAGATCGAAATGATTGTAGAAGTCGCCTGAACTTCGCAGTAAGCTTGCAGCAGCAGCGCCACAGGCGGCCTTTACCCAAGGCCGCTCATTCAAAACGCGCTTATCCAGCGTGCGCCCAAACCAGCCAGTGAGACCAGCATGAAAATTGAAAATCCAAACCCCATCCAGTGGCGCTTTTCCGAGCGCGCCGCGGAGATGCAGAGCTCGTTCATCCGTGAAATCCTGAAGGTCACCCAGCGTCCCGAGATCATCTCGTTCGCCGGCGGCCTGCCTTCGCCGCTGACCTTCCCGGTCGCCGAAATGAAGGTAGCCTTCGACCAGGTATTGAGCGCGAACGGCAAGGTCGCCCTCCAGTACGGCCCGACCGACGGCTACCCGCCGCTGCGCGAATGGATCGCCAATTCCCTGTCCACCGACGGCGCGACGATCGTGCCGGAACAGGTGCTGATGACCTCCGGCTCGCAGCAGGCGCTCGACCTGCTGGGCAAGGTGCTGATCGACGAAGGCAGCCGCGTGCTGGTCGAAACCCCGAGCTACCTGGGCGCACTGCAGGCGTTCTCGGTCTACCGTCCCGAATTCAAGTCGGTCGCCACCGACGAGCATGGCCTGGTGCCGTCCTCGATCGCGGCC
>DASRXO010000686.1:0-6967 GCA_035654095.1 Telluria sp. | reverse complement strand
GAGATCGGCGACGGCCTGTGGTCCTTCAAATACAGCCTGACCTACTTCGCGTTCCTGGTCGCGGCGGGGATCGCCTTCATCGTCATGCAGCGCCGCCAGAACGCGCTGATCGGCGCGATGAACCATGCGCTCGAGGGCAGCAACGCCTTCCTCGGCGCGGTGTCGGCCAAGATCTCGCACTACCTGTCGCCGCAGATTTACAAGAACATCTTCAGCGGCGAGATGGATGTCACGCTGACCACCAAGCGCAAGAAGCTGACCATCTTCTTCTCCGACATCAAGGACTTCACGGCGCTGACCGAGAGCCTGCAGCCGGAGGCGCTGACGGAGCTGATCAACGAATACTTCAGCGCGATGTCGGCCATCGCGCTCAAGCACGGCGGCACGATCGACAAGTTCATCGGCGACGCGCTACTGGTGTTCTTCGGCGATCCCGAGTCGCACGGCGCGGCGGAGGACGCCAAGGCCGCGGTGCGCATGGCAATCGAGATGCAGCACGCGCTGGCGCGCCTGAACGTGGGCTGGCGCCAGCGCGGCGTGGAGGCGCCGCTGCGCGTGCGCATGGGGCTCAACACGGGCTTCTGCAATGTCGGCAATTTCGGCAGTAACGAGCGCATGGATTACACCATCCTCGGGGCCGAGGCGAATTTGGCGGCGCGCCTGCAATCGATCGCGGCGCCGGGCGGCATCGTGGTCAGTTACGAGACCTATGCGCTGGTGCGCGAGATCGTGGCCGGGCACGCGCTGGCGCCGACGTCGATGAAGGGCATCGCGCGCGCGGTGGTGCCGTATGAGATCGATGGACTGGTGGGCGAGGACGGAGTGGCGGTGCAGGTATTCAGCGAGCATGCCGATGGGCTGGATTTGTACCTCGACCTCGGCCGCATCGACGGCGAGGCCGCGCAGGCCTTGCGCGGCGTGCTGCAGCGGGCGATTGTGGCGTTGGACGGCAAGCGCTGACCAAGCGGCGGTTCAACTGCGCTATGGGGGGAACGCATGCGTTCCCGCCATAGCGCGTGCGCCCAGCTACGGTGCCAAAACGCACCCGTACAGATGCCGCCCCTCATGCGCATCCACCCCGATGTGGTGCACGATCACGCTGCCGTTCGGCTGCGTCGCCAGGCAAAACCGCGCCGCATAACTGCTGGTGTTGTCGGCCGCATCGGCCACCCGCGCGCCGATCAGCACCTCATACACCTTGCCCGGCTGGAGCGGCGCGGCCGGCGTCTGCGGCAGCACCGACATCCGCCCGCCATACGGAATGCACATGCTGTACGGGACGCTGAAACTGCGCTCGGCCGGTACGCTCATGGTCCACATGGCCGCCTTCGGCTTGCGCGAGGGGTCATACACGGTGATGGTGCGGAAATTCGGCGCCCCCGCGCGCCGCTCCTCCTTCTGCGAGATGGTGAAGCAGGGCGTGACGCCGCCCGCCTCGCGCACTTCGGCCTCGCCGGTGCGCGCGGGTCCGGCGGCGGCGCGCCCGCTCGCGAGGATCAGCAACAACAGACAGGGAAGGATGGGCTTCATCGGCGTTTCTCCAGCAAGCACGCGGTCGGCAAATTGCTAGCCTACGAGCTTGTCCCGTTGAAGATTTGAGGAGCCGCAATCCTTAGCGGCGCGCGCGCCGCAAATGGCGCGAAATGCCACGATGGAGGTTGGCCCCGCTGGCCGGGTCGGCGGTGAAATGGCGCAGCACCGATTCGAACAGCGGCAAGCTGTCGGCATAGCGCCGCTGCCGCATCACGCGGGTCGAGCCCAGATGCTTGAGCGCGAAATAATCGGCCAGCAGGTCGCCTTGCGCTTCCATATTGAAGTCGGCCAGGGTCTTGCCCGTGCCCAGCTCGTAGCGGTACGACAGGCCGAGCCGGATCGCGCCGCGCAGTCGCACCGGGTAGCCCAGCTGGTGCTGCCAGACATGCACCATCTCGTGGATAAACCAATGGCGCGCGTGCTCGTCGCCGGCCGAAAAATCGTCGAGGTAGCAGGAGTGGTGAAAGTAGATCTTGCCGTTCGGGGCCATCGCGGTATTCCTCGACTGCAGCCCGAACGGCAGGTAGGGACGATTCACGACGCGCACCCTGGCGTAGTCGATCGCGGCGCCGAACAGCGCCGAGGCCATCGCGATTTCGCCCGCGGTGAGCGGGCGCGCTATCGTCACGCCGGCTCCCGCCGCCTAGCGGCGCAGCGCGCTCGCCGCCACCGCCAGCGCCGTGATGCGGTCCCAGTCGCCCGCTTGCAGCGCGTCCTTCGGGGTGAGCCAGGAGCCGCCCACGCACGCCACGTTTTTGCAGGCCAGGAAGGCCGGCGCGGTGTCGATCGAGATGCCGCCGGTCGGACAGAAGGTCACGTCCGGCAACGGCCCGGCGATCGCGTTGAGCATGCCGACGCCGCCCGCCGGCACCGCCGGGAACAGCTTCAGTTGACGGAAGCCGGCTTCGCGCGCGGCCATCACTTCGGACGGCGTCATCACGCCCGGCAGCAGCGGCAGGCCGCTCTTGCGCGAGGCCTCGATCAGCATCGGCGTCAGGCCCGGCGAGACGCCGAACACCGCGCCGGCGTCGCGCGCGGCGGTGAATTCATCGGCCTGGGTCAGGGTGCCGACGCCGACGATCGCGCCCGGCACTTCGGCCATGGCGCGGATCGCGGCCAGCCCGTGTTCGGTGCGCAGCGTGACTTCGAGCACGCGGATGCCGCCCGCCACCAGCGCGCGCGCCAGCGGCACGGCGTGGGCAGGATCGTCGATGGCAATCACGGGAATAACGCTCGCCGAGCGCATGATGTCGAGTAGGGTCATGGTCATTTTGGATGCTTGATCAAGTGGTCTTCGTCGGAACCGGGGATGGTGTCGCCGATGTCGGCGGCGGCATGGATATCCACGGTGGTGGGAATCGGCGACGGTAGCGGGAAGGTGGTGGCGCCCTTCTCCGCTTCCGACACCGAATTGCGGAACATCGAAAACAATTCGCGGCCCATGCCGATGTGGCTGGACGACAGGTCGGCCGTGGCCAGCGCGCGCGCGGCCCAGACCTCGGCCGGCACCAGCGCTTCGAGCGTGCCGGTGCTGGCGTCGAGACGGATGATGTCGCCGTCGCGCACCAGTCCGAGCGGACCGCCCGCCAGGATCTCGGGCGAGACGTGGATCGCGGCCGGCACCTTGCCCGACGCGCCCGACATGCGGCCGTCGGTCACCAGCGCCACGTGGCGGCCGGCGTCCTGCAGGTTGGCCAGCGCCGGCGTCAGCGCGTGCAGCTCGGGCATGCCGTTGGCGCGCGGGCCCTGGAAGCGGATCACGGCCACGAAGTCGCGGTCCAGCTGCCCGGCTTTGTAGGCGTGCATGAAGTCTTCCTGCGAGTTGAAGGTCAGCGCCGGCGCCTCGACGATACGGTGCTCTTCCTTCACCGCCGAGATCTTCATCACCGCGCGCCCGAGGTTGCCGGACACGAGGATCATGCCGCCGTCGTTGGCGAACGGCGCGCTGGCCGGACGCAGCACGCCATCGTCCGCGCTGAGGGCCGGCGCATCCTTCCAGATCACCTTCTGGCCGTCGAGGAAAGGCTCGGTGCAGTGCGCGCGCAGCCCCTTGCCGAGGATGGTGGTAACGTCGTCGTGCAGCAGGCCGGCGTCGAGCAGCTCGCGGATCACGAAGCCGGTGCCGCCGGCCGCGTGGAAGTGGTTCACGTCGGCGTCGCCGTTCGGGTAGATCCGCGTGAGCATCGGCACCGCGGCCGACAACTCGTTGAAGTCGTCCCAGTCGATCACGATGCCGGCCGCCTTGGCGATCGCCACCAGGTGCAGCGTGTGGTTGGTCGAGCCGCCGGTGGCCAGCAGGCCGACGATGGCGTTGACCATGCACTTCTCGTCGACCACCTGGCCGACCGGCGTGTAGCTGCCGCCCTGCTGGCTGATCGCGACCGCGCGCCGGGCCGCGGCGGCGGTGAGGCCGTCGCGCAGCGGCGTGCCGGGCGTGACGAAGGCGGCGCCCGGCAGGTGCAGGCCCATGATCTCCATCAGCATCTGATTGCTGTTGGCGGTGCCGTAGAAGGTGCAGGTGCCCGCGGCATGGTAGGACGCGGCCTCGTTCTCGAGCAGCTCTTCGCGCGTGGCCTTGCCCTGCGCGTACAGCTGGCGGATGCGGGCCTTCTCCTTGTTCGACACGCCGGTGGTCATCGGCCCGGCCGGCACGAACACCGCCGGCAGGTGGCCGAAATGCAGCGCGCCGATCAGCAGGCCCGGCACGATCTTGTCGCACACGCCGAGGTAGAGCGCGGCGTCGAACATATTGTGCGACAGCGCGATCGCGGTCGACATCGCGATCGTGTCACGCGAGAACAGCGAGAGCTCCATGCCCGGCTGGCCCTGCGTCACGCCGTCGCACATGGCCGGCACGCCGCCCGCGAACTGGGCCACCGCGCCGGCCTCGCGCACCGCGGCCTTGATAATCGCCGGGAAGGATTCGAACGGCTGGTGCGCGGACAGCATGTCGTTGTAGGCCGAGACAATCGCCACCGAGGGCTTGCGGTCCTGCTTGAGCATGATCTTGTCGCCTTCCGGGAAGGCGGCGAAACCGTGCGCCAGGTTGGTACACGACAGCGCGCTGCGCTGCACGCCCTTGACCCGCGCCGCGTCGAGGTGGGCCAGGTAGGCCGCGCGCGATGGCTTGCTGCGCTTGATAATCCGATTGGTCACCGTTTGAACTACTGGATGCACCGCCATGATCGTTCCTTATGAATTTATTTCCTGAAATTTTACTACAAATTTGGCGGAAACAGCGGGTTTCGGTGAGCCAGCTTGCGCCTTTTGTAAGTAAATTGCAAGTTCCCGGCGGCCCAAGCCGTGCATCCACGGGGAAACCGGGCGACGTCGCCACAGTCGGGGCCGCATGAATTTTGTAGTGAATTTACGTACTTTTCCTGTATTATTCGATAATCTCCTCTCGCCCCCCTCACCTTCCGACACCATGCGCCAGCCAGCCCTCACCGCTACGACCAGTTTCCAGGCCCTCGAAACCCACGCCGTCGAAGCCGAAGACTGGCAGATGCGCGGCCTGTTCGCGGCCGATCCCCAGCGCTTCGCCCACTTCTCGCTGGAGGCGGCGGGCCTGTTCCTAGACTATTCAAAAAACCGCCTTGACGGGCGCACGCTTGAACTGCTGGTCGATCTCGCGCGCGAACGCGGCGTGGAAGAGCAGCGCGAGGCCATGTTCAGCGGCGAAAAAATCAACCTGACCGAACATCGCGCGGTGCTGCACACCGCCCTGCGCGCGCCACGCGACACGGCGCTGGTGGTCGACGGCCAGGACGTCACGGCCGACGTGCATGCGGTGCTCGACCGCGTGAAGGTATTCTCCGACGCGGTGCGCACCGGCACCTGGCTCGGCTACAGCGGCAAGCCGATCACCGACATCGTCAACATCGGCATCGGCGGCTCCGACCTCGGCCCCAAGATGGTGTGCCTGGCGCTGCGCCAGTATGCGCATCCGCGGCTGGCCATGCACTTCGTCTCGAACGTCGACGGCCACGATATGGATGCCGCGCTGTCGCAGGTGAATCCGGAGACCACGCTGTTCATCGTCGCCTCCAAGACCTTCACCACCAGCGAGACCATGCTCAACGCGCAAACCGCGCGCAGCTGGTTCCTCAAGCACGCCAGGGAGTCCGAGCTGGCGCGCCACTTCGTCGCGGTGTCCACCAACACCGAGGCGATCAAGGCCTTCGGCATCGACCCGGCGAACATGTTCCCGTTCTGGGACTGGGTCGGCGGGCGTTATTCGGTGTGGTCGGCGATCGGCCTCCCGGTCGCGCTGTGCGTCGGCTTCGGCTACTTCAGCGACCTGCTGGCCGGCGCGCATGCGATGGACCAGCACTTCCGCAGCGCGCCGCTGGAGCAGAACATGCCGATGCTGCTCGGCCTGATCGGCTTCTGGAACCGCCAGTTCCTCGGCTGTTCGTCGGTCTCGATCGCGCCCTATCACCAGGACCTGAACCGCTTCCCGGCCTACCTCCAGCAGCTCGAGATGGAGAGCAACGGCAAGCGCGTGACCAAGGGCGGCCAGCCGGTCGAGGTGCCGACCTGCCCGGTGATCTGGGGCGACTGCGGCACCAACGGCCAGCATGCCTACTTCCAGCTGCTGCACCAGGGGACCGACGTCACGCCGATCGACTTCATCGCCAGCCTGCGTCCGGCCCACGAACTGACCGGGCACCACACGGCGCTGCTGGCCAACTGCTTCGCGCAGTCGGAAGCCTTCATGCGCGGGAAGACCATCGACGAAGTGCGCACCGACCTGGCGGCGCAAGGCCTGGCGCTGGCCGAGATCGAACGGCTCGCGCCGCACAAGACCTTCCCCGGCAACCGGCCCAGCAACACCATCCTGATGGAGTACCTGACGCCGTATTCGCTGGGCGCGCTGATCGCGCTGTACGAGCACAAGACCTTCGTGCAGGGCGTGCTGTGGGACGTGAACAGCTTCGACCAGTGGGGCGTCGAACTGGGCAAGGTGCTGGCCAAGAAGATCGAAGCGGAGCTGGCCGGCGAGGCGCAACCGGCGCAGCACGACAGCTCCACCAACGGCCTGATCGCGATGGCCAAGGCCGCGGTATGAGCGAGCGCATCGACGTTGCCTGGCACGAGCCGATGGCGGTCGGCGAATGTCCGCTGTGGCATGCGGACGAGGCCAGCCTGTACTGGGTCGACATCGACGGCTTCGCTGTGCACCGCCTGCATCCGGCCAGCGGCGCGCATCGCGCGTGGCGCATGGCGAGCGAGCCGGCGGCGCTGGCGATCGATGCGCGCGGCGGACTGGTGGTGGCGCTGCGCAGCGGCTTCGTCCATCTCGACACGCAGGGCGGCGCGGTCACGCCGATCGCGCCGGCGCCATACGACACCGCGACCGCCCGCTTCAACGACGGCAAGGTGGACCCGGCCGGCCGTTTCTGGGTCGGCACCATCTACGAACCGCGCGACA
>DASRXO010000685.1:0-11435 GCA_035654095.1 Telluria sp. | reverse complement strand
ACATCAAGGCGGCCAGCGTGATCGGCGACGCCAAGGTGTCGAAGGTGTCGGTGGTCGGCGTGGGCATGCGCAGCCACGTAGGCGTGGCCTCGCAGATGTTCCGCACGCTGTCGGAAGAGGGCATCAACATCCTGATGATCTCGACCTCGGAAATCAAGATCTCGGTGCTGATTGACGAAAAATACATGGAACTGGCGGTGCGCGCGCTGCACAAGGCCTTCGATTTGGAAAAGGCTTAACTTTTTTCAGAAAATGGGCCGCGTTCCTTGACCAAACGAGTTCCAAAAGATATCATCGCGGTCTTCTGGAGATGTGGCCGAGTGGCCGAAGGCACTTCCCTGCTAAGGAAGCATACGGGCTTAAACCTGTATCGTGAGTTCGAATCTCACCATCTCCGCCAGTATGACGAAAACCCCGCTTCGGCGGGTTTTTTCGTTTTGGGGCCCTCATAGGAGAAAAGTCAAAAATCGATCCGGCGACGTCCGGTCGAGACTGTTCCAATCCAGCTGTGTCAGGGGGTAGGAATGCAGAGCTGTGGGTCATTCGTGCTTCCGCGTGAGGGAACGACGATGGCGAGGCTTTGTGCCTGTCTCATGCCAGCCCCCTTTGACGACGGTCAAACGGGTGCGCCGATCATGCCGGTGGAACGACGATAGAATTCAAGCTGTTCGGGACCTGTGCAGGGAGTGGGCAATGGCTCTCAACGTGAACAAGCTATCAGCATTGACCGTCAGCAGGGCAAAAAGGCCAGGCTACTATTTCGATGGCGGTTGCTTGCCGCTGCAGGTCTCCGGTCGGGTTCCAAAAGCTGGATATTTCGTTACGCCACCCGCCAATGCGGCCGGAAGATCGCCCAGGAGGACGCAGCGCGGTCACCCACGACGATTTCCTGCGCTGGCTGCAGTTCTGCATTACGGGTCTCAATCATCCGGTCCTCTTGCCAAGCAACCCGATGTACCTCGATGCCCTCATCGGCGGACAGGGGTGACGCGCTACGTTCGGTATCGTAGGACGCGGCAATCTCGTCCATTTTTTCCACTAGCCTACGAGGTGAAAAATGAAACATTTCATCGCATTACTTGCCCTGGCTTCAGTCGCAGCCAGGGCCATCGCACAGTTACCGGCTGTCGGCGAGTCGCGCAAATCGGAGTACGGCTGGGAAGTCAAATCCGAAAAGTGCCAGCGCAAGTAGCAGCTTGGTGGTAACTCGACAAAAAAAGTTCCTGCCCGCTTGGTCGTGAAAATAAGCTGGCTACTCCACAACCACGGAGTAGCAGCGATGTCCAAGACCACAACACATCCCTTCAAATGCCTGAAAACCGGCACCCAGGCCACCCTTAGCCGAACGGTGTTCCGCGGGATTTCCGGCATCGGCGACGATGCTGCCGGCGTCCATACCGAACATGCGTGCTCGCTTGAGCGAACGTGCGCTTACCGGACCGAGCCATCCTGCCCGGTGCGCCGCCTCGACGCACAAACCCGGCTGTTGCAGGGACCCGCCTGGTACTATAGTGGATCCACATTTTGAGACAGTGACTACGGGGTAGTTTAAACTATTGCCGCAAATGGATAAATGGGTAAGCGTCCGCTCGGCGTGTAACGCCTGCTCATTAAGTGGCGGGCCCGCCGGCTCCGTAGCCGTGCGCCGAATCCCTAAGGTGGGGCGCGGGCGGACGGCCGGCGACACGATCCTTCACGGACAGCACTCGAGGGCCGAGGGCCGCCGACCCGGGAACAGTGGAAGAAATGTCCAGCTCCTGGTGATTTAGTCCGGAGCGCGTCAACGAGTTGCTTACCGGTGCGTGACTAGAGGGGATGATGGACGGAATTGACGACTATCAGTGCAGGCTTATTGAGAAAGAGCATACGGCGCGGCCACCCGCGCCGTGGGATGTTTGGGACTTGCGTGCTTACTCGACCTGGCGGGACGAAATTTGGGCGTTGATAGCGGATTTTGCGGATGCCAGCGTTCGGACAGAATTCCTTGCTTCACCGCCAGGTTATGTTGTCTGCGACGATCTAAGCTGGCTGGACAACGTTGTCTATGCCGTGCATGGCAACGAAGTCGACTCAAAGACGATTCTATCCGACAGATTGCGTGAACGTTATCGCGCGCTGAGAGCCGTACATGGAACCAGGACGACCAGCCTGTGCTCCTTCTATCAGGAAGGGCTTAACCCTCTAGTGCCTGCGCTGGTTCACGATCAGGCTCGGGAGATTTTTTTGCGAGGCGAGTTTTCCGAGCTAACTGAAGCTTCTCTTCAAGCTGCTATAGCCGCGGTTGGGAGCAGTACGCGGGCGGGATTAGTTTATTTCGAATGCAACGAAGACATGCTGATCGGTCTCGCGGGTCACTATATGCTTTATGGTGGCGAGTACCTGACATCGATAGCCGCAAACCTCGGCGAGCGCCAGAGATACCTGCGAGTGCTAAAGGCAAGCGGGAGGCCCGTCCTTTTTGTTTGCGACGTGCCTCTTGATTTCATAGATGGTCGTACGCTTCAGGAGTTTGCAGGGTATGCATTGGAATGCATTTTCCAAGAACTATTGGACGGACCGGACTATTTGCCAGACCGCTGGCGTGGTGCCGGATTTTCTATTCGTGAAACGCTAGCGGGGAGCCATCTGATAGGGCACTACCATCCGGTCGTTCGGCGAGATCCCCTTGGCGCATAGCGCTAGACAATGCGTCGGAGCAAGCTCGGCTTGATTCGTAGCGGCACGTCATCGATAAGTAACGTTGTAATAGGAGCGCGATTATCTTCGTAGACGACTATCGCCGATGTAGTTCAGCTACTAGTGGAGCCGCAAATAAAAATGGAACTAGCGCACAACGATAATGAATTCGATCAGTTTCCAGAGCAAGTCTTGAAAGTTGGTTTGGTGTCCGGAGCTAGATTTCAAGTGCGAAAAATATTTCTTCACGAGGAAAGTCATCTAAGAAAAGCTCAGGATTTGCGAGTTAGCGCAGCGAACGAGTTGGGCGGGTCGGGGAACATCACAGGTGTGATTGGCTCGCCCGAATGGGTGTTGGCCGGGGCCGTGGTGCTCGGTGCATTGCAATCCTTGGCGGCGAGCCGTTCCGCGTCCGCAAGCCTTGCTAAATTGAAGGAGGCTGATCAGCTATCGACATCAGCTCGTGATCAGGGGGCATTCATTCCGGTTATGGATATCGATGGTATCAACTCACCAGATCCGGGCACGTGGCGGGGGCTTATTGCGCGCTCGACTCACACCGGAGAACACCGGTCCTTCGTGCATGATGGCTCATCATTCGTTCATGCCTTAACGGACGAAGAGGGTTTCGTATTGCTCGCTTGGGAAAAGGTCGAAGTATATTCGCCGCCGCAGTCGCCACAATTGGATGACGAACAGAAAATGACCAAGTTCGGGATCGTTTTTGACGGCGCGCAGTATCGATACGCCGGCATGAACTACGCACAACTTGCCGATGCAATTAATTACGCTCAACTGCAGCGACGAAAGGCGCTGGGCAAGGAGGGCTAGAGTGAAGCGAAGGCAGCTTAGGCGCATCGGTGAAAGTGGCACGACTGGTTGCCGTGAACAGCCGCAGCTGGTGGCATAACAACGCCTTGGCGCTGAAGAGCGTGCATGCGACCCCGGGTGGCAAGTATTTCGGAGCGTCATGAAGCCCTGAAATCGGCGCCTTCCACGTGGAGCGGTTTCAAATGGCCGAATCCCTACACCGACTCGATGGAGTTGAGCAAATGCGCTTATAATATTTCAGAATCTCGTCAAAATGGTAAATATACGTGTTCTTCCTCAATTCTGGTCGAGACACTAGTGGCAAAGGCGGATATTTCCCGGCAGAGCTCCGAAATCTGCTCGAAAGTAACTTCCACCTTCTCTCCTGTTTTGGTTAGACCGCTCCGGTGAATAATGTCGTGACGGGTTAAGACGGCTGGCGTGAACTTGTCTAAGTTCAACTTGCCTAGGCCCAGGCCATATTTATAAAGAGTAGAAACCTTATCCCAGTTGTGCCACACCACACCTTGCATGAAGCCGAGAATATCTGTGCGCAAACTCTCTCGCTTTTCAAATATAGTGCCAAGTTTTATAAGTTGATCTTTGAAGGCGGGGTGGGTCGTAACGATTCGTCGTACAACGTCGTCATCGTTTTCGACCCAGTACACCATCGTCTCCCAAAGGAAGGACTCCAGTGCGGTAATTGCAGCGCCAAATGCCAAATTGCGCACGAGATAGTTCTTGGCGAAAGGTTCTTCTAGCAGCTGTAGAGCCTTTATCTCGTTGACTCTTTCCAGTATTTTTTTCGCCGGCGCAGAAAACTCTGCTACTTGAATTGAGAAATCATCATCGTACGTGTCCTGTGAAGAAACCTGCACTGGGGCCCATCTCTTGCCTCCTCTCAGATGAAGTTCTTCGATCGCAAATTCGAGAGCATTCGGTGATGCATATCGACCGAACCGTTGCGAAAGCACAGGGGCAGCGGAAAGCGGTCCGCCTTCTGCGTATGCTTTCTGTTTGAGATCCTCACTGGAAGGCACAAAGTATCGATCTTCGAACCATGCAGTCATCGCCGCAATTTGGTCGGATTCAACGGCTCTTCGAAGCCAGTAATTGCTTACGTCGAAGGGTTTGTAGCTACCCTCGAATGCTTCCATTGGCAAACTGTGCCGGTCGATCAGTTTGTCAAGTTCTGCCTTTACGCCGCCCATACGTTTCCTTTCGAGTTTTCTTATACTAGCATCAGGGCGGACTTCTACTTTTGGATTGAATTCAAGGAATTTGTTTTGAGGTTCAGATAGTTTCATTGAGAGGGTAAGCTGCTTTTGAACAGCTCAGGCGTTATGACTGCTACAGATGTGCAGCAAATTCGACGCGACCGTTCGCATGGGTCGTAGCGGCTAAGGCCGCGCACCAATGCAGAGGCCGTGGGTTTATCCGTGGGTTTTGGGGGGAAGTGAAGGGGGTATCCGGGGACCGCTTCATAGGGGGCGAGCCCCTCCGTATCCCTTGAGCCCCCTTATTCTTAGGTCATCGCCTATGCGGGGTTTGAATCCGTGCGTTCAACCTCTGTCTCTGGAGCTGCTCGTCGGTTACTGGGGGGTAGGAAGGGGAGAGGATCAAAATCGGCAGGCTATGTCATAGGGAAGTTCGGCGGACACTATCTCCGCCAAAACGCAACGAACCCGCCGTCTCTCCGGAGACCGCGGGTTTTTTGTTTGTACAGTACGTTACAAAGTCTCGATGCGTTTTTACATTGTGAACATTCGCATCTGAATTACTATACGGTGGGAAACATAAAGACGCTTACATGAACATCAGGACATTACGAACAGAGTCTGCCTTCGCCGGAACCACCTTGGCATTCTTGCTGTGCCATGTTGCAGCGAGTTGGGCTGGCGAGCAGGGGACGTTGATGACGCGGCTGGAGGATCCCTTGCTCACGCGCCCCGAGGCCCTGCGCCGCGGCGTGATCCTGCCCGGCGATAGCATGGCAATTCAATGTCCGGCATCGAGCGACGTAACGGGCCCCTTGGGCCTCAGCGCCGCGGTCGATGTGGCCTTGTGCAATAACCCGCAAGTCAAGGCGACCTGGGCGGCAGTCAAGGCGCAGGCGGCCGCCGTGGGTGAAGCGCGCGCGGCCTATTTGCCCACGATGTCCGCCACGGTCAATCAAATGCAGACGCGCACCGGCTATCCCGGCACACCGGATCCCGCGACCTCGGTGGTCGGCAACTCGGTGTACGGCCTGCTCAATTGGCGGCTATTCGATTTCGGGGCCCGCGCGGCGAATCGCGAGGCGGCAAACAGTCTGTTGCTCGCGGCCCTGGCCAACCAGGACGCTACCTTGCAAAAAGTCCTGGCGGCGGTCATCAGCGCCTATTTCGAGGTGCAAAGCACGCGCGCCGCCTGGCACTCCAAGGAGGAAGGCGAGGCGATTGCAAAGCACACGCTGGAGGGGGCCACGCGGCGCGAAGCCAACGGGGCCCTGGGCCGCAGCGACACCTTGCAGGCCACCACGGCCCTGGCCCGAGCCACCCTGGACAAGAATCGCAGCTTCGGGAACTATCAAAAGGCAATCGCGGTATTGACCTATGCCTTGGGCGTGCCGATGGAGGCGAACATCGCCCTGGCCGACGAGGCGGATGACGACGACCACAGTGGATACTTCGAGGCGCACCCGGTTGCCGGCGGCGGCTCGTCCAGCCTCGCCGGCTGGTTGCAAGAGGCGGACAGATCGCATCCCGCCATTCTCGCCGCCCGCGCGCAGCTGAAGGCGGCGCAATCCCGAGTCGCTTCGACGCGTGCCGAAGGATTGCCGACCGTGGACTTCGCGGCCAACTATTACAAGAACGGCTATCCAGGCCAGGCCCTGACGTCGGTGAGCTCGCATATCACGACGCTGGGGGTTTCCGTGACGGTGCCGATTTTCGATGGCTTTTCGCACAGCTACAAAGTAAGGGGCGCACAGGCGCAGGCGGAGCAGCGCGAAGCCGAGTTGACCGACATCGAGCACGATATTCAAATGGAAATCGTGAAGGCGCACGCCGACGTCAATTCGGCATTGGAAAACCTCAAGGCCTCGCATGATCTCTTTAACGCCGCGCAGGAAGCGCTGGTGGCCGCGCGCCGGAAATATGAGCTGGGCGCGGTAGACATCTTGTCTCTTCTGAGCACGCAAAGCGCGCTGGCCGACGCCCGACAGGAGCGGGTCCGTTGCGTGGCCGAGTGGCGTTCGGCGCGTTTGCGCCTGCTGGCGAATGGCGGCCTGTTGGGCCGTCTCGCCGTGGGTGAGGGCGTGTTACAGCAAAGCGCCCCACCACGGCCCTAAGGTCGGTACCGCTACCTTCATCGCCCATCCGTATCGCAGGCCCTGACACATCCGCTTACATCGCTTACCGTCACGACGTCGTCGCCTCCCTGCCTCAAACGTTAAGGTAGTACTTCAACGGGAGGTAATATGAAGACCTATCTTGGAATGGCGGCCGCACTGGTGGCCGCAGCAACCCTCGCGGCAGCCGCAACGCCTGCGTTCGCAGGGCCGGTGCGCGTCGAAATGCGATTCGGGACGCCGTACCCGCCGCCGGCCTATGTGCAACCTGCGCCGGTCTATGTAAATCCGCAACCGTTTTACGTCGAGCAGGCGCCGGCGTATGGGTACCGGGATTGGGGCGGATGGCGTCAGCAGCAATGGCGTGAGCGGCAATGGCGGGAACGCCAGTGGCGTGAACGGCAGTGGCGCGAGCAGCGTTGGCACGAACATGGCGATCGCGGCGACCGGCATCGCGACCGCGACCACGACCACGATCGCCGCTAAGCGGCCGGAAAGGCTGGTTCCCGGACGCTGCTGAAATACTCTTGCGAAATTTATGTTGCGAAAGTAGTGACGAGCTGAAACACTACGTTACAATATGTATTTACGCTTGCGCAGCGATCCATGAATCACGAGAGTATTTCCCCCGGCTTCGCCCGGGCATTGCCGTACGGCATCCTCATCCTGGTGTTCATCGGCGCCGGCTTGCTCGGCCACGATCCATGGAAGGCCGACGAGGCCTACGTGTTCGGCGTCGTCCAGCAGATGCTGGAATCGTCCGACTGGGTGGTGCCGCGGCTGGCCGGCGAACCGTTCATGGAAAAGCCGCCCCTGTTTTATTGGGCCGCCAGCGCCTTCGCCTACCTGTTCTCCGGCTGGTTGCCGCTGCATGACGGCGCGCGTCTGGCGTCCGGCTTTTTCATGCTGATTGCCTGCTGGGCGCTCGCCTCGACCGCGCGCCTCTGGTGGGGCCGCGGCACGGGGCGCTACGCCGTGCTGGTCTTGATCGCTTGCCTGGGCAGTCTGGTGCAAAGCCATTTGATGATGCCGGACATCCCCTTGCTGGCGGGGTTCGCGCTGTCCGCGCTGGGTTTCGCCACCGTGCTCGCCAGGCCGATGGCCGGTGGCGTGCTGCTCGGCCTCGGCGTCAGCCTCGGCTTCCTGTCCAAGGGCCTGATCGGGCCGGCCGTGATGAGCGTGACCGCGCTGCTCCTGCCGCTGTGTTTCAAGGAATGGCGCACGCGCGGGTATCGCAAGGCGCTGCTGCTGGCGCTGGTGCTCAGCGCGCCGGCCTGGCTGATCTGGCCGGCGCTGCTGTATGCGCGTTCGCCGGCGCTGTTCATGGATTGGTTCTGGGTCAATAACGTCGGCCGCTTCCTGGGATTTTCGGTGCCGCTGCTGGGCACCGAGCACCTGCCGTGGTTCTGGACCCAGACCATCCCCTGGTTCACCTTCCCCGGCTTGCCCTTGGCGCTGTGGCTGTTGTGGCAAAAGCGCCGTAGCGCCTTGTCGGAACCGCCGGTCCAGTACGCGCTGGTGGCGTTCGGCGTGCTCATGCTGGTGCTCGCGGTGTCCTCGTCGGGGCGCTGCGTGTATGCGTGGCCGCTGATGATACCGATCGCGATCCTGGCGGCCCCCGCCGCGCGCGCCGTGCCGCTGCGCGCGGAACGCTCATGGCAGTGGGCCAGCCTGATGCTGTTCGGGCTGCTGTCGCTGGCGATCTGGGTCGGCTGGGGCATCATGATGCTGACCGATGCGCCGCCGCACTGGGCGCCGCTGGCGCGGGTGCTGCCGATGGAATTCGTACCGGATTTCCAGGCGGCCCCGACGCTCGCCGCGGCGCTCGCGACCATCGGCGGATTGCTGGCGCTGCGGATGTGGTGGAACCAGCCGGCCAAGGGCCTGACCGCGTGGGTGATCGGGCTGACCCTGACCTGGACGCTGCTGAGCACCCTGTGGATGCCCTGGCTCGACTACGCGAAGAGCTATCGCTCGGTGTTCGCATCGATGCCGCTGCCCGAGACCGACTGCATCGCGAGCATCAACCTGGGGGAGGGCGAGCGCGCGATGCTGCGCTATGTCACCGGGCACAATCCGGTGCGGCTGGAAGTGACGCCGGGCGCGCGCTGCACCACCTTGCTGGTGCAAAGAGAGGCGGCGTTTGGCGGGCCGGCGGTCGACCGCCGGCTGTGGAACGAGCTGTGGCGCGGTTCGCGGCCCGGCATCACCAACGAGCGATTCTGGCTGTTCAGTCTCGCGCCGCGTACGGCTCCCAAGCTGGCGGAGGCGGCGCGCGCCGAAAAGCACGCCGCACGCGCCGCGGGCCAGCTCTAACGCGCCTGCTCGAGCAACGCGCGAAACGCCGCGAACACCTTGCGCATCGCCGGCTTCTTGTAAGGGTACATGTCCTCGGCGTCCATCGCATGGATGATCATCGCGTTGTCGACTTCGAAGATCAGCAGCTTGCCGTCGGGCGTTTCGGCGCAGTCGATGCCGAGGTAGGGCAGGCCCATGCGGCTGTCGATGTCCTGCAAGGCGGCCGCGTGGCGCAGCGCGAAGTCGGTGTCGAAGGTCGCCATGCAGTGCGCTTCCTCGGCGCGCTTTTCCGCGCTTTCGGCCATGCCCGCGTTCAGGTAGTGAATCATCCAATGGCTGGACACCGCGAAGTGGCACACGAAGGGCCGTCCCGCGATCAAGGCGATCCGGTATTTGCGGAACATGCCGCCCGCGCCGCGGTAGTCGACGAAGCGCGACAGGTAGAAGCGATCCGACTCCACGCCTTCGAGGTAGCTCGCGATGTCCGCCGGCGCCGCGATCTTCTCCAGGTGCTGGCCGGCGTGCGAGCCGGTCGGCCTGACGATCAAGGGAAAGGCGTCGCCCGGCAGCAGCGCCGACAAGGGCATCGCGCCGGTGCCCAGCGCTTGCAGCGTGGCGCGGTCGATGCGTACGGTGCGCGGCATCTCGACGCCGGGAATGCCGGCCAGCGCGGCGCACACGCCGTCGCGCGTCAGCACGGCGATGCGTTCCGGCGGATTGATCACGGGCCGCGGCCAGCCTTCCACAAAGCGCGCCAGCTCCTGCAGGAGCGGCTGGTTGGCGTCCGATTCCGCCATGGCGACCAGCATGACGTCGTGTTCGGGCACGATCTCCGGCCAGGGCGCGTCGGCGGTCAGGTAGAGCAGGTCGAGCGCGACGTCCGAGTCCTCGACCAGGAATTCGATCGGCGTATTCGTCATCAAGTCGCCCAGTCCCATGATGACCAGCAGGCGCAGTCCGGGTTCGGGCCGGTTCGCGGGCAGGGAATACAGCGGCTGGATGCGGACCGCCTCGGCCTGCATCGCCAGCGCGACCTCGCGGTCGCCGGTCAGCTGGAGCACGGTGGAACAGTCCAGGTAGGCGTTGGCGTCGAGCGGATTGGCTTGCGCGCGCGCGAGCAGCGCGGCGCCGAGCGGGTGCAGATCTTCGTTCAGGAATGCGCGGCGCATCAGGGGCGCGACGCCGATCAGGGGGGCAAAAGCCTGGGATGCGGTGGCGATATTGTCAGGCATCGATTCTTCCATCTTGATGTGTCATGCGCAGCGCGTCGCGCCGGCGGCGACGACTGCATCGAGCAGCGCATCGACGTCCTGCGCGCAGGTACGGTGGTTGACCAGCGCCGCGCGGATCGCCAGGCGGCCGTCGAGCACCGTGGTGGACGGCACGGCGACGCCCGATTCGTGCAGGTCGGCGACCAGTTCGCGGTTCACGCGGTCGGCATCGGCGCAGCGATAGCGGAAGCATACGATATTGAGCGCGACCGGCGCCAGCAGCTCCAAATCGGGGTGCGCGGCGATCCGCTCGGTCATATAGCGCGCGAGGCGGCAGGTCTCCGAGATCGAGCGGCCGAGGCCTTGTGCGCCGTGGACCTTGAAGGTGAACCATGTCTTCAATGCGCGGAAGCTGCGCGATAGGTCGGGGCCGAAGTCGCAGGGCCACGGCGAGCCCGCCGCGAGACCGCGCGCTTCGCGTCGCAGGTAGTCGGCCGGCGCGGCGAAGGCTTGCTGGTGCAGCGTACCGTCGCGCACCAGCAGGAAGCCCGCATCGTAGGGCACCTGGCCCCATTTGTGGAAGTCGAACGCCAGCGAATCCGCGCGTTCGATCCCGCGCAGCAGCGGGGCGATGTCGGGCGCGAGCATGCCCAGCGCGCCGTAAGCGCCGTCCACGTGCAGCCACAGCGACTCGCGCTGGGCGAGGTCGGCCAGGCCCGTCAGGTCGTCGATCGCGCCGATGTCCACCGTGCCCGCGGTGCCGGCGATCAGGAAGGGGCGCAGGCCGGCGGCGCGGTCGGCGGCGATCGCGCGCTCGAGGGCCGCGAGGTCGATCCGGTGGCTGTCGTCCACCGCGATGCGGCGCAGCTCAGCGCTGCCCAGTCCCGACATGTCCATCGCGCGCGCGATGCAGCCGTGCGCCACGGTCGAGGTATAGGCAACCAGCGCCGGGCCGGATTCGCCGAGGCCGGCGCGGCGCGCGGCGGCGCCCAATACCGAGGTGCGCGCGATCAGCACGCCCATGAAGTTCGCCATCGAGGTGCCGGTGACGAAAATGCCGCTCGCGGTGTCGGGGAAGGCGAACAGTTCGCGCATCCAGCGCACGACCT
>DASRXO010000684.1:0-2319 GCA_035654095.1 Telluria sp. | reverse complement strand
CGACACCACCAAGATGGGCGTGGTCTCGCCCCAGCTGTACGCCGACCTCGCCATCCTCGATGCCGAGCTGACCCTGGGCCTGCCGCCGATGGTGACCGCCGCCACCGGCATCGACGCCATGGTCCACGCGATCGAGGCCTTCACCAGCAAGCACAAGAAGAATCCGATGTCCGACCTGCTCGCGCGTCAAGCCTTGAAGTTACTCTCAGGCAATCTCATCGCAGCCTGCGAAAACGGTGGCAATCTGGCCGCGCGGCAGGCGATGCTGTTCGGCGCCTGCTGCGCCGGGCAGGCGTTTTCGAACGCGCCGGTGGCCGCGGTGCACGCCCTCGCCTACCCGATCGGCGGCATCTTCCACGTGCCGCACGGCTTGTCCAACTCGCTGGTCTTGCCGCACGTACTGCGCTTCAACCTGCCGGCCGCGACCGAGCATTACGCCGAACTGGCCGGCATCGTCGTCCCCCACGTCGAAGGCAGCACGGCAGCGCGCGCCGAGGCGCTGATTGTTGCAATGCAGCAAATCGCCAAGATCACGGGGATTGAAACCACGCTGCAGCAAGTCGGCATCCAGGAATCCGACCTCGACCGGCTGGCGGACGACGCGATGCTGCAAACCCGCCTGCTCAGCAACAATCCGCGCGCACTCACGCGGGCCGACGCACACGCCATCTACAGCGCCGCGCTCTAGCCTCAGTACGGCTCCGAGACCCAGCTGCCGCCGATCGTGGTCGCGTCTCCGGCCCGCGGCGCGACCGCGATCGGCGGCACATTGACCTCGGTGATCGGCATTGCGCCGGCGTTGCGCGGCACCGCCTTGACCGAGCTCTCTGTTGGCTTCAAAACGTCGTTCCCGCGCAGGCGGGAATCCATAGCGCCTATGATCAGTGGCGCTATGGGTTTCCGCCTGCGCGGGAACGACCACCTTTACGCTGACTTCAGGCCGGCTTCTTGCGCCGCGCCGCGGCGCCGATCGCCGCCCCGATCTCGCCCACGATCCCGCGCCGGAACAGCAGCACGCAGGCGATGAAGATCAGCCCGGTCACCATGCCGACCGACTCGCCCAGCGTCGAGAACCATTCGTTGCCGGTCACGCGCGTCAGGAAGCTGCCGAGGTCGCCCAGCTTGTTCTCCAGCGCGATGATGATGAAGGCGCCCAGGATCGGCCCAACCAGCGTGCCCATGCCGCCCACCAGCGTCATCAGGATCACCAGGCCCGACATGCTCCAGTGCGCATCGGTGAGCGTCTCGAAGCCCAGCACCACGGTCTTGGTGGCCCCCGCCAGGCCGGCCAGCGAGGCCGACAGCACGAAGGCCATCAACTTGTACTTGTCCACCTCGAAACCGAGCGAGATCGCGCGCGGTTCGTTTTCCTTGATCGCCTTGAGCACCTGGCCGAACGGCGAATGCACGGTGCGCACGATCAGCGCGAAGCCGGCCACGCAGATCGCCAGCACCACGTAGTACAGGGTCAGGTCGTTGCCGAGGTCGATCGCGCCGAACAGCTTCCCGCGCGGCACGCCCTGCAAGCCATCCTCGCCATGCGTGAACGGCGCGCGCAGCGCCACGAAGTAGACCATCTGCGCCAGCGCCAGCGTGATCATCGAGAAGTAGATGCCCTGCCGCCGGATCGAGATGAAGCCGGTGATGACCGAAAGCGCGGCAGCGCCGGCGACGCCAATCAGAATTCCGAGTTCCGGCGACACGCCCCAGACCTTGAGCGCATGCGCCGTGCAATAGCCCGCTGTACCCAGAAACATCGCGTGGCCGAATGACAGCAGGCCGCCATAGCCGATCAGCAGGTTGAACGCACAGGCGAGCAGCGCGAAGCACAGGGCCTGCATCACGAAGAACGGGTAGATGCCGGTCAGCGGCACAAGCCCCAGCAGCACCGCCATCGCCGCAAACACGATCATCTCGTCGCGCATCGCGCGCGGCGTTACCGGTAGTGTGTCGTCAGTCAATGCGCTCATGTCAGGCCGCCCGTCCGGTCAGTCCCGCTGGCTTCACCAGCAACACCAGCACCATCAAGACAAACACCACGGTGTTGGAAGCCTCGGGATAAAAATACTTGGTCAATCCTTCGATCACGCCGAGCGCAAAGCCGGTGATGATCGATCCCATGATCGATCCCATGCCGCCGATCACCACCACCGCGAACACGACGATGATCAGGTCGGCGCCCATCAGCGGCCGCACCTGGTTGATCGGCGCCGACAACACCCCGGCCAGCGCGGCAAGGCCGACACCGAGGCCGTAGGTCAGCGTGATCATCCGGGGCACGTTGATGCCGAAGGCTTGGACCAGCGCCGGGTTCTCGGT
>DASRXO010000683.1:0-2166 GCA_035654095.1 Telluria sp. | reverse complement strand
GGCCTTGCCCATATTCGTCAGCGCTTCGAACACGGTGATCACGTCGGCCGGCTTGGCCGCGTTGATCAGCTTGACGAGCTGCTCGAAGATGATGCGGTGGTCGTAGCGGTAGAAATCTTCCGCATGCATGAAGTCGGCGATCCGGTCCCAGGCCGCATTGTCGCGCAGCAGTCCGCCGATGACCGACTGCTCAGCTTCGATGGAATGCGGCGGAATACGGAGGGCGTCAACTTGCGGATCGGATGGGGCGGCGTTCATGGCGCGAATTATACCCGTTCCGGGTGGCCGGGCTGCAATAATGGGAGAGATTCGGGCGACAAAAACACGCAAAAAAAAAGCCGGGCAAGCCCGGCTTTCGATGCGATGCGGTATCGCTTACGCGGCTTCGCCCACGACGGCGATCGTGATTTCCACCACCACGTCGGTGTGCAGCGCCACGGCGACCGCGTGGTCGCCGGTGGTCTTCAGCGGGCCGGTCGGCATGCGCACTTGCGCTTTTTCGACGGCAAAGCCTTGCTTGCTCAGCGCTTCGGCGATGTCAAAGTTGGTGACCGAACCGAACAGGCGGCCATCGACGCCGGCCTTTTGCGCGATCGAGATGGTCATGCCGCTCAGCTTCTCGCCCTGGGCCTGGGACGCAGCCAACTTGGCGGCGGCGGCTTTTTCCAGTTCGGCGCGCTTGACTTCGAATTCCGCCACCGCGGCTGCGGTCGCACGGCGGGCCATGCGTTGCGGGATCAGGAAGTTACGGGCGAAGCCGTCTTTGACCTTGACCACGTCGCCCAGGTTGCCGACGTTGACTACTTTTTCCAACAGAATGATTTGCATAGTTTTCTCCAGGTTCTCTGCGCCCGCAATTAAGCGTGGTGCAGGTCGGTGTAAGGCAGCAGCGCGAGGTAGCGGGCGCGCTTGATGGCGGTGTCAACCTGGCGCTGGTAGTGCGCCTTGGTGCCGGTCAGGCGGGCCGGCATGATCTTGCCGTTTTCCTGGACGAAGTCTTTCAGGGTGTCGACGTCTTTGTAGTCGACCTGTTCTACGTTTGCTGCGGTGAAGCGGCAGAATTTCTTCCGCTTGAACAGCGGATTCTGTTGCTTGCGTTTTTCTTTAAGCTTGAGCTTGTTCTTGTCGAATTTTTTACCGAATGCCATGTCAGGCTCCTGTATCTAAATAAAATCAATGATGTGAAACACCAGGGCTTTGCTGTTGCGGTTCTTCTTGGCCAGGAATCCTGTGAACTCGTGCACGGCACCCAATTCGGCCCGGGAAAATCGTCCTGAAATCTCGCCTGCTGCCAGCGCAAGGATTTCAAACGCGACCAACCTGGCACCCCCTGCTTCCACCTGCTGCGAACTGTGCGTCAGGGTGGCGGACACGATCGGCACGCCGGCCGGGGTGTAGCGCAATACGTCGCGCTCGGAAATGGATGCTGCAAACCGAAGTTGGTTCACACTACCTGTCAAAAATTACGCTGCGGCTGCGGCGGCTGGCGCTGGAGCTGCTGCCGGAGCCGGAGCTTCCGAGCGGTGGCTCTTGGCTGCGTCTTCACGTTGTACCGACTTCATCATCGGCGACGGCGCGGTTTCAGCCTTCTTCATCTTAACGGTGAGGTGACGCAGCACGGCATCATTGAATTTGAAAGCGGTTTCGAGTTCCACCAGGGTCTCGTTGTCGCATTCGATATTCAGGCAGATGTAGTGCGCTTTAGGCAGCTTCTGGATCGAGTAAGCCATCTGGCGACGGCCCCAGTCCTCGACGCGATGAATGTTACCGCCGCGCGCGGTGACGCTGGCCTTGTAACGTTCGATCATCGCCGGGACTTGCTCGCTTTGGTCCGGGTGGACGATAAAAACGATTTCATAATGACGCATGCATAACTCCTTAGGGACGTTTAAACAAATGCCCACCCCGGCGTCAAGACGGGTGTGGGAAGGGGGCAGCCGGCGATTATAACCCGGAATAACCGGATCGATCAAGCTTCAGGGAACGAAGTCCGCATCAAGCAATTGCTCGCGGGTATAGGGATTGGCTGCCGGGAAGGCGGAGGACGCAATTCGCGTTTCGATCGTGGCGGCATGAACGGCCTTCGGCTACATCTTATTGGCGACCTGCATCAGCCCGGGGCCCAAGCTAGGGCTGTCCTCCAGCAATGCCTCAATGCCCGCGCGC
>DASRXO010000682.1:0-3517 GCA_035654095.1 Telluria sp. | reverse complement strand
ACGCGCCCAACGCCATCACCAGCTACTACGCCAAGGGTTCGCTGATCGCGCTCGCGTTCGACCTGACGATCCGCGCCAAGACCGGCGGCAAGAAGTCGCTGGACGATGTGATGATCGCGCTGTGGCAGCGCTACGGCCGCGACTTCTATCGCGGCGCCGGGCGCGGCGTGACCGAGGCCGAGGTCGAGGCGCTGTTCGACGAGATCAGCGGCCTGAAGCTCAAGCCGCTGTTCGAGCGTTACGTGCGCGGCACCGAAGACCTGCCGCTTTCCAAGCTGTACGCGCCGTTCGGCGTCAAGCTGGCCGACGAGCGCAAGAGCGCCAAGCCTGCGCTCGACGCCAGCATTGGCCGCGAGGGCAATGACTGCAAGCTGACGCAGGTGCACGAGGACGGGGCGGCGCGCGCCGCCGGATTGTCGGCGGGCGATGTGCTGATGGCGGTCGACGGACTGCGCGTGAGCGGCAACCCGTCCAACCTCGATACGCTGCTGGCGCGCTACAAGGTCGGCGACACGGTCGCGCTGCACGCCTTCCGGCGCGACGAGCTGATGACCTTCAAGGTCAAGCTGCAGGGCGACCGCGTGCCTGGCATCACGCTGACGGTGGAAGACAAGAAGACGAACGGCCCGATGCGCCCTAGTGCGCGATGAGGTTCGCGGTGACGGAAAGCGCTACTGGACCGGCGCCAGCGTCCGCAACTGGAAGCGGTACTCGTCGTTGAACAGGAAGGTTTCGGCGAAGGTCAGCGAGTGGTTGTGCGCGCCGACCAGGTTGAATGGCCGCGGCAGCGGCGCGCTCCGCTGCACCGACGCCAGCGCCACGCGCGAGGCTTCGCTGTCGCGTGAGCGTACTACCGTAACCTTGGTCGGCCGGCCCTCCGCATCCACCGTAATGCTGAGCACCACGATGGCCGGCAGCATCGGCGGCAGTGCGCCGCTGAAGGTGTACGCGGCGTTGTAGCGCACGATGTGCTGCGCCACGTCGGTCTTGTACATCTCCACATTGTCGTAGGCGGCGCGCTGGCCTGGCGCCGCTGGCTGCGCCGGCGGTGGCGGCCGCGCAACGCTGCGCGCCGCCGAGGCCGGAGCCGGTGGGGGAGCGTGGCCGCACGCCGCCAGCAGCACCGCCGCCATGCCTGCTATCGCCTTGCTGCGCACCGAGAGTTCCATGTCAGCCGAACAGCCTCTGTAATTCCACACCGGGATCCGGCGCGCGCATGAACGCCTCGCCGACCAGGAAAGCATGCACGTTCGCGTCGCGCATGCGCTTGACGTCGTCCGGCACCATGATGCCCGACTCGGTCACCACCAGTTTTTCCGGCGGGATGCGCGGCAGCAGGCCGATGGTCGTTTGCAGCGAAGTCTCGAAGGTGCGCAGGTTGCGGTTGTTGATGCCCACCAGCGGCGTGCGCAGCTTGAGCGCCGCCGTCAATTCGTCGCCGTCATGGACTTCGACCAGCACATCCATCCCGAGTTCGTGGGCGCAGGCTTCCAGCTCGGCCATCAGGCCATGGTCGAGCGCCGAAACGATGAGCAGGATCGCATCCGCACCCATCGCGCGTGCCTCGTAGAGTTGGTACATATCGATCATGAAGTCCTTGCGCAGCACCGGGACTTCGCAGGCCGCGCGCGCTTGCTTCAGGTACTCGGCCGAACCCTGGAAGAAATGCACGTCGGTCAGCACCGACAGGCAGGCCGCGCCGTGCCGCGCATAGCGCTCGGCGATATTGGCCGGCTTGAAGTCGGCGCGCAGCACGCCCTTCGACGGCGAGGCTTTCTTGACTTCGGCGATCACCCCGGCATGGCCGGCGGCGATCTTCTTGCGCAGGTTGGCTTCGAAGCCGCGCAGGCCGCGGCGCGCTTCGGCGTCGGCCTCGACTTCGCGGCGCAGGCTGGCCAGGTCGCGGTACTTCTTGGCGGCGGCTACCTCGTCGGCCTTGACCGCGAGGATTTCGTTCAGGATGTCGGACATGATAAGACTCAGTGTTGTTTGGAGAGCGCGAGCTTGACGCCGAGCCAGATGGACTGGCCGCCGATGATCCGGCCAAGCCATAACGATACCAGCGGGCTTAATGTGAGGCGCGCGCTTGCCTGCGCCGTAAATACGGCCAGTCCGTTACACCACAACATGCCGTTCAGCTTGAAGATGCAGCCGAGGAGGATGAAGGCGAGCGCCTTGTTGGGCACGGCGGCATCGAACATGACAGTCCTCCTTAGCTGGCGCCGAGCTGCTGGGTGGCCTGCACGAACTGATCGACCTTCGCGCGCGCCGCACCCGAGGTGATCGCGCTGCGCGCCCTGGCCAGGCCGTCTTCGATCGAAGCGGCCACGCCGGCCGCGAACAGCGCGGTGCCGGCGTTGAGCGCCACGATGTCGTAGGGCGCGCCCGGCTCGCCGTTCAGCGCCTCCATCATCTTGGCTTTCGATTCGGCCGCGTCGGCCACCTTCAGGTTGCGGCTGGCGATCATCTGCAGGCCGTAGTCCTCGGGATGGATTTCGTATTCGCGGATCTCGCCGTTGACCAGTTCACCGACCATGGTCGCCGCGCCCAGCGAGACTTCGTCCATATTGTCGCGGCCCCAGACCACCACCGCATGCTGGGCGCCGAGGCGCTGCAGCACGCGCACCTGGATGCCGACCAGGTCGGGGTGGAACACGCCCATCAGGATGTTCGGCGCGCCGGCCGGATTGGTCAATGGCCCGAGGATGTTGAAGATGGTGCGTACGCCGAGCTCGCGCCGCACCGGCGCCGCATGCTTCATCGCCGCGTGGTGGTTGGGCGCGAACATGAAGCCGATGCCGGTTTGCGCGATCGACTGCGCGATCTGCTCGGGCTTGAGGTTGATGTTGGCGCCCAGCGATTCGAGCACGTCGGCGCTGCCCGACGAGGAGGACACGCTGCGCCCGCCATGCTTGGCCACGCGCGCGCCCGCTGCGGCCGCCACGAACATCGACGCGGTCGAGATGTTGAAGGTGTGCGCGCCGTCGCCGCCGGTGCCGACGATGTCGAGCAGGTTGGTGGTGTCGGCCATCGGCACCTTGGTCGAGAATTCGCGCATCACCTGCGCGGCGGCGGCGATCTCGCCGATGGTTTCCTTCTTCACGCGCAGGCCGAGCGTGAGCGCGGCGATCATGGTCGGCGACATCTCGCCCGACATGATCTGGCGGAACAGGTGCAGCATCTCGTCGTGGAAAATCTCGCGGTGCTCGATGCAGCGCAGCAGGGCTTCTTGTGGAGTGATCGGCATGATGGTTCCTGGCGTGGTCAGCGAACGAGAAAATTCTTCAGCAGTGCGTGTCCATGTTCGGACAGGATCGACTCGGGGTGGAACTGCACGCCCTCGATATCGAATTCCTTGTGCCGCACGCCCATGATTTCACCGTCGTCGGTCCAGGCGGTGGTGACCAGCTCAGGCGGGCAGGAGGCTTTCTCGATCGCCAGCGAGTGGTATCGGTTGACGGTGAACTGCTCCGGCAGCCCGGCAAACACGCCCTGGCGCGTGGTCGTGATGACGCTG
>DASRXO010000681.1:0-2842 GCA_035654095.1 Telluria sp. | reverse complement strand
AAGAGGTATGCCGTCCCGTCGTTCCCGCGCAGGCGGGAACGCATGCGTTCCCCCCATAGCGCGCATGAGTTCTATATGGGAGTGAAAGCATGCGCGGCATGGATTCCCGCCTGCGCGGGCACGACGGGGCTAATTGACCGGCATCTCGCGGT
The DNA here is from genome assembly GCA_035654095.1 of Telluria sp. Lineage (GTDB taxonomy): Bacteria > Pseudomonadota > Gammaproteobacteria > Burkholderiales > Burkholderiaceae_D > Telluria_A. The sequence goes on along the minus strand of DASRXO010000681.1, from coordinate 2,690 downwards.
TCAGCAAACCGGAGATCGCGGCCAGCAGCATGTCTTCCTGGAAGGGCTTGCCGAAGTAGGCGTTCACGCCCAGGCCCAGCGCGTAGTTGCGGTGCTTGTCCGCGGTGCGCGAGGTGATCATGATGATCGGGACGCCCCGCGTGCTGTCGTTGCCGCGGATATTGCGCGTCAGGTCGAAACCGTCCATGCGCGGCATCTCGATATCGACCAGCATCAAGTCGGGGATGGTTTCCTGCAGATGTTCGAGCGCATCCACGCCGTCCTTGGCCAGCACCACCTGGTAGCCTTCGCGCTCGAGCAGGCGCTGGGTGACGCGGCGCACCGTGAGCGAATCGTCGACCACCATGATCACGTAGTCGCGCGCCTGCAGCTCCGGCGTGCCGGCGGCGGCCGCGGTGGCGGCGGCGCGCGGCCGCAATTCGGGATGGTGGTCGAGGTGATGCGACAGCGCCACCGGGTTCAGGATCAGCACGATCTCGCCCGAACCGAGCACCGTGGCGCCGGCGATGCCGATCATGCGCGACAGCTGCGGCCCGATGTTCTTGATGACGACCTCGCGGTTGCCCTGCACGTCGTCGACCTGCACCGCCAGCCGGTCGGCGCCGTTGGTCAGGATCAGCACCGGGCAGGAACGCTGGGTCAGCGGGCGCGCCTCGAGGTCGCCCAGCAGGTTCGGCAAATAGTGCAGCGCCACGCGCTGGCCCTTGAACTCGACAAAGCCGGCGCCATGCGCCTGGTGCACCGCCGCCTCCTTCATCTGCAGCACCTGCTCGACCAGGATCGACGGCAGCGCGTAGGTCTTGCTGCCGCTGGTGGTCAGCACCACCTGGGTCACGGCCAGCGTCAGCGGCAGGTGGATGGTGAAGCGCGCGCCCTTGCCCGGCTCGGACATGATGGCCACCCGCCCGCCCAGCGCCTGCGCCTCGGAGCGCACCACGTCCATGCCGACGCCGCGGCCGGCCAGTTCGGTCAGCGCTTCGGCGGTCGAGAAGCCGGGCTCGAAAATCAGGTCGGCCGCTTCGGCGTCGGAGATTTGCGCGCCGGCCGCCCGCAGGCCGCTGGCGCGCGCCTTGGCGCGGATCCGTTCGAGGTCGAGGCCTGCGCCGTCGTCGCTGAACTGCAGCACCACTTCGTTGCCCTGCTGGCTGACCTGCACCAGCAGCTCGCCGGTCTCGGACTTGCCGGACGCGACGCGCCGCTCGCGCGACTCGATACCGTGCACGATCGCGTTACGCAGCAGGTGCTCGAACGGCGCCGCCATCTGTTCCAGCACGCTGCGGTCGATTTCCACCGCGCCGCCGCGGATGTCGAGGTTGACGCGCTTGTCGATTTCCTTCGCGGTCTGGCGCGCCACGCGAAACAGGCGCTCGGACAGGCTGGCGAACGGCACCATCCGCACCCGCATCAGGTCGCGCTGCAAATCGCGCGTCAGGCGCGACTGCACCGTCAGGTCGCCGGTCGCGCTGTCGACCGTGCGGGTCAGGCTCTCGTGGAAGGAAGCGACGTCGTTCACGCTCTCGGCCATCATGCGCGTCAGCTCCTGCAAGCGCGTGAAGCGGTCGAATTCGAGCGGATCGAATTCGCGCTCGCTCGAAATCGACATGCGCGAGGCGATCTGCGATTCGGCCTGCATCTCGACTTCGCGCAGTTGGCGGCGCAGGCGCGCCAGGTTCTCGGAGAAGTCGAACAGCGAGGACTTCAAGGTGCCGACCTGGTTCTCCAGTTTGGAACGGGTGATCGAGACTTCGCCGGCCTGGTTGACCAGGCGGTCGAGGATGTCGGCGCGCACCCGCACCAGCGGGGTGCGCGACTGCACGCCCTGCGCATCTTCCTGCAGCGCCGGTATTTGCAGCGCGCGCACGCCCGGCGTTGCGGCGGCTGCCGGGGCATCGGCGCCGGCCGGCTGCTGCAGCTGTTCGAACAGCAGCAGCGCGTGGTCGTAGTTGGCCATCAGCTCGTCGAACGCGGCCGGCGTCGAGGTGCCGGCATGGACCATGTTCTCGATCTGGGTTTCGATGTCGTGGGTGTGCTGGCCGAGGCGCATCGCGCCGGCCATGCGCGCGCTGCCCTTCACCGTGTGCAGGGTACGCAGCAGCATTTGCGCGGGACCGGTATCGGCCGGGTTCTGCTGCCATTTGCGCAGGCCGTTGCCGATTTCGGGCAGCAGGTCGGTGGCTTCTTCGAGGAACACCGGCAACAGGTCCGCATCGAGGTCGTCGCTGAACACCGGCTGGATCGCCGCCGCTTCGTGCGGATCGGCCAGTACCGGTTCCGGCTCGGCCAGCGCCAGCGGCTCGAGTGCGGGCGCCGGCGCGCGGGCCGCGTGCAGCTCGGGCGCGGGCTCGGGTTCGGAGATCAGCTCCGGCACCAGTTCCGGCTCGGCTTCGTTGTCGTCCTGGTCGTCGAGCACCGTGCCTTCGGGCGGCGGCGCGGCCTGGGCCAGGCTCGGTTCGTCGAAGCTGTCGTCGAAATTCGTGTCGAGCAGCGCATCCACCGCTTCGATCGCGGGATCGGCGGACTTGGCCTGCGCCGCTTCGGGTTCGGGTTCGGGTTCCGCAGCCGGCGGCGGCGGCGCGTCGAGCAAGCCTTCGAGGGTCGAGGCGAACAGGCCGTCGAGGTGTTCGGCCAGGTCGCCATCGACGCCGGCGTAGACCGAGGCCGCTTCCTGTTCCGCCAATTCCTCGCGCAGG
>DASRXO010000680.1:0-5721 GCA_035654095.1 Telluria sp. | reverse complement strand
AAAGAGATGGCCCACGTCGCCAAGGAGATGCAGCGCGACCCGCACTTCCGGATGCTGAAGATCCCGCTGCTGATCGGCGGCGCGACCACCAGCCGCGCCCACACCGCGGTCAAGATCGCCCACAACTACGAGGGCCCGGTGGTGTACGTGCCGGACGCCTCGCGTTCGGTGTCGGTGGCGCAGTCGCTGCTCACGCCCGAAAGCCGCGACAAGTACATCGAGGACATCGAGCAGGACTACAGCCGCATCCGCGAGCAGCACGCCAACAAGAAGGCGCTGCCGATACTGGCGCTGGCCGCCGCGCGCGCCAACAAGACCCGGCTGGCGTTCGATCCGGTCAGGCCGAAGTTCATCGGCCGCCGGGTGTTCAAGAACGTCGACCTCGGCGCCATCGCCCAGTACATCGACTGGGGGCCGTTCTTCCAGACCTGGGACCTGGCCGGCCCCTTCCCGGCGATCCTGAGCGATCCGGTGGTCGGCGACGCTGCCTCCAAGGTGTTCGAGGAAGGCCAGGCCCTGCTCAAGAAAATCATCGAGGGCCGCTGGCTGACCGCCAACGGCGTGATCGCCCTGCTGCCGGCCAACAGCGTCAACGACGACGACATCGAGATCTACACCGACGACAGCCGCAACAGCGTGGCCTTCACCTACTACGGCCTGCGCCAGCAAGGCGTCAAGCCGCTGGTCGACGGCGTGCAGCGGCCCAACCAGTGCCTGGCCGACTTCGTCGCGCCCAAGTCATCGGGCATCAAGGATTACATCGGCATGTTCGCGGTGACCGCGGGCCTGGGCATCGAGAAGCACGAGAAGCGTTTCGAAGACGCGCACGACGACTACTCGTCGATCATGCTCAAGTCGCTGGCCGACCGGCTGGCCGAAGCCTTCGCCGAATACCTGCATGCGCGCGTGCGCACCGACCTGTGGGCTTATGCGTCCGGCGAAGACCTGAGCTACGACGAGATGATCGCCGAGCGCTATGCCGGCATCCGCCCCGCGCCGGGTTATCCGGCCTGTCCCGAGCACACGGTCAAGGCCGATATGTTCAAGGTCCTGCAGGCCGGCGAGATCGGCATGGAGCTGACCGAATCGTTCGCCATGTTCCCGGGCGCCGCGGTGTCCGGCTTTTACTTCGCCCACCCCGAATCGAAGTACTTCGTGGTGGGGAAGATCGGCGACGACCAGCTGGCCGACATGGCCGCGCGGCGCGGCGTCAGCAAGCCAGACCTGGAGCGCTGGCTGGCGCCGAACCTGGCCTAGGCCGCGCGCGCCGGCGCGGCAGCGCCGGCTCGAGCAGGGCCGAGGCGGCCGGCAGGCGGCGGTGCAATTCCTGCAGCGCCTCGGCGGTCAAGGCCACGTAGGCGTTGATGTGCTCGGCCATGTGGCGCGTCATCCAGTCCCAGCCCTCGTCGGTTTCATGCAGCCAGATCTGGCCCGGCGCGAACGCGGCCGGCAGGCGCTCCGGCTGGCCCTTGATCACCAGCTTGCGGTAGGGTCCCCACAAATAGTCGGGCGGCGCCTCGCGCAGCCATTCGATGCCGTTCTTGCGCGCATATTCGCGATTGTGGCGGAAGGTCAGGTCGACCACTTCGCGCTCGACGATGGCCGGGTCGGCCGATTCGATCCAGCAGTGGAAGGCGCCGCCGGCCGGATTGGCGAAGGCCGTGTTGTCGGTCAGGCGGATGAAGCCGCCGCCGCAATCGATCAGCGCCAGCCCGGCCACCGGGCGGTACACGCGGTCCAGAACGACGCTGATGAGGTTGGCGCCGACGATCGCATGGGCATGGCACAGCGAGCAGTAATTGTCCGGATACCGCCGGCGCAGCACATGATTGACGGACGCCGCGATAAGGGACTGAATTGACTGGGCCATCCGTGGGTAATCCGTATTCTGATAGTGAACAAGTCTCCGGCGGCGCCAACGCGCCGCCCTTACTGTCTTTATCGGCAGTTCCTCCGTTATCTTTACACCTGGAAATATAAATACCTAGGCCTGGTCGCGCCGGAATTTCCACACCGCCAGCAGGGCGAACAGCAGCGCGAAGCCGAGTTCGGCCGCCATCGCCGGGCCGGCCGCGGCCAGCCCCAGGCCGCGCCAGGTCATGGCGTCGAAGCCGTCGATCGCCCAGCGCGTCGGCACCGCCAGCGCGACCTGTTGCACCCAGGCGGGGAACATGAAGGACGGCACCCAGGCCCCGCCCAGCATCACCATGATCAGGGTCGCGAACACGGCGATGCCGCGCGCCGCTTCCGGGGTCTTGCCGAAGGCCGCGATCAGCAGGCCGAAGCTGGCCGTCAGCAGCGCGAAGCACAGCGCCACGCCGACGAAACCGGCCAGGCTGGCGATCTGGACCCCGAACACCGCGATCGCGAACAGGAAGATCACGCCCAGCAGACAGAACGCGATGATGGCGGCCGACAGCGCGCGCGCCAGCAGCACCGTGGTCACGGTCAGCGGCGCGGCCAGCAGCCGGCTCCAGATCCCGCTGCGGCGCGCCAGCAGCACGCCGATCCCCATATCCACCCCCATGAACAGGACGAACTGCACGCCCATGCCGGCGAACGCATGCGCATAGCCGTTGTAGTGCATCTCGGCCGGGCCCGAGGTCAGCGCCTGGTCGCGGGTGCTGAACGGCATCGACAGGCCGCCCTTGGCGCCCTGGGCGTCCGCCGCGGCCGGCCGGGCCTGCTCGCGATCCTGGTATTTCTTCACGCCCGCCAGCATGTCGCGCAGGGCGGCGCGCTCCGGATCGCCGGCGGCCTGCTGTTCGAGCTGCGCCAGGCTCTGGTCGGTGAAATCCTTGCCGGCCTGGCCGTTGAACATGTCGGCGCTGACCACCTGCATCACCTGCTGGGTCATCATGCCCTTGACCATCGCCAGCACCGCCGGCTGCGAGGGGTCGTACAGCAGGCCGATCTCGGGCTGCGGACCGGCGCCGAACAGGGCCGCGCCGGCCGCCGCGCCGAAGCCGGCCGGGATCACGATCGCCGCCTTGCGCTTGCCCTTGCGTACCGCGTCCTGGGCCTGGGCCAGGTCCATCGCGCTGATCTGCAGGCTGGGCTCGGCCTTCAGCCCGGCCGCGATCTTGTTGCCGATCTCGCTGGCGTCCTGCTGGACCAGGGCGACGTCGATGGTGCCGCCCTTGCTGTCGCCCGAACCGCCGAACAGGTAGCCGAAGAAGGTGGCGAGCAGGATCGGCAGCGCCAGGTTGATCAGCAGCGCGCGGCGGTCGGACAGGAACAGGATCAGGTCTTTGCGTATCAAGGCGATCAAAGCGGTCATATCAGTCGCGCAGGCTGCGCCCGGTCAGGTTGAGGAAAATGTCTTCGAGTTTGGTGCGCGCGGTGGCGAAGTGCAGCGGGCGGCAGCCCTGGCGTTCGAGCCAGCCCATCACCGCCAGCGCATCGCCGCCGTCGGCCAGCAGGATGTCGATGCCGGCGCCGCCGTTGTGCACCGCGGTCACGCCGTGCAGGCCGCGGATGCCGGCCAGCAGCGGCTCGGGCGGCGCCGCGGCCAGTTCGACCCGCAGCGCCGCTTGCGCCGGCAGGCGCAAATGCAGCGCGGCCGGGCTCTCGTCGGCCAGCACCTTGCCATGGTCGATGATCACGATGTGGTCGGCCAGGCGCTCGACTTCTTCCATGTAGTGGCTGGTGTAGATCAGCGAGCGGCCCTGCGCCTTGAGCTGTTCGAGGGTGTCGAAAATCGCGTTGCGGCTTTGCGGATCGACGCCCACGGTCGGCTCGTCGAGCACCAGCAGCTGCGGGTCGTGCATCAGCGCGGCGGCGATGTTCAGGCGCCGCTTCATGCCGCCCGAAAAGGTCGATGGCTTGTCGGCCGCGCGGTCGGCCAGCTTGACCAGCGCCAGCACCTGGTCGCAGCGCGCCTTGAGCTGCGCGCCCTTCAGGCCATAGAGCGCGCCGAACAGCTTGAGGTTCTCGCGCGCCGCCAGGTCCTCGTACAGCGCCAGGTCTTGCGGCACGAAGCCGATCCGGCGTTTGGCGTCGGACTGGCCAGGCAGCACCGCCACCCCGTCCAGTTCGACGCTGCCGGCGTCGGCCCGCAGCAGGCCGCAGATCATGCTGACGGTGGTCGACTTGCCGGCGCCGTTGGGGCCGATCAGGCCGACGGTCTGACCGGCGTGGACCTGGAACGAGACCTGGTCGACGGCGCGCCGTTCCCCGTAGGACTTGCTCAGTTGCTGGACCTTGAGTAAGACAGAAGCCATGGCGGCGATCCCGTTCGAATGTTCACAATGGCAACGAGTGTAGCGCCCGGGGGGCGGCCCTGCCTACTTACATTTGTCATGACTTTGTCGTGTACTAGAATGAAGGTGCCGGGCACCGGTGCGCCGGACTCAAAGGAGGTTATATGGCAATGCATCTTTCCACCAGGCGTTGGCAGGACCAGGTCATCCTGCTACTGGGTTTGTGGCTGTTCATCGCGCCGTGGGCGCTCGGCTATCCGAGCAGTGCACCGCTCGGCGTGAGCGCCCACCTCGCAGGCGCAGTGATGGCGATCCTCGCCGCATTCGACCTGTACAAGACCTATGTATGGGCAGTGGTCGCCAACCTGCTGATCGGGGCCTGGGTGGCGGTGTCACCCTGGGTATTGGGTATCGCCGACGAGCGCCGCATGCTGAACAACCTGGTCATCATCGGCATCGCCGCCGTGGTGCTCGGGCTGTGGGAGCTGCGCAGCGATCCCGAGCTGCACCGCCAGTGGGCGGACAGCGGCATGCCGGGCTAAGCGGGCGCGCCAATAAAAAACGCGAACCTGCGGGTTCGCGTTTTTTTTGCCTACGCGCTATGGAGGAAAGTCATGCGGTGCATGGGGGGAAGTCATGCGGTGCATAGGGGGAAGTCATGCGGTGCATGGGTTCCCGCCTGCGCGGGAACGACGGCCCGTCATTCCCGCGCAGGCGGGAATCCATAGCGCGTAGGCTCCGACGACCTCTAAATCGCGTAGCGCACCACGGTGTCGCTCCACTCGAAGGCGGCCATCTCGAGCTCGACCAGTTCGTCGGTCGAGATCGCCAGCTCGCGCAGGGTCGGCATCACCTGGTCTTGCATGTCGCCCATGCGCTCGATGCATTCGGCCAGCCGCAGCAATTCGCCGAAGAAGCCGGAGCGGTGCTGCAGCGCATTGGCCACCTCGTCGATCACCGGGATCTGGACCACGATCTCGGCCATCGGAATGCCGAACAGGGTATCCATCAGGGACATGATGCCGACCGTGAACGCGATGTCCGACACATGGCGCTGGCTCGGCCGCAAGCGCTGGGCCAGCAGCTCGAGCAGGCGGCCGCGGGTGGCGGCCAGCATCAGCAGCGGCGTCATGCTGTTGCCGCGCCGGGCCGGCTCGGCGTACAGCATGATCTGCAGCCAGCGCTGCAGCTGGCGGCGGCCGAGGATGATCACGGCCTGGCTCAGCGAATCGATGCGCTGGTGCGCGCCGACCGCCGGCGTGTTCACCAGCCGCAGCAGGTTCAGCGCCAGCGACACGTCCTTCTTGACCGCGCGCTCGATCTCGATGTTGTCGGCGTCCGAGGTCACCAGCGTCATCAGCTCCATGACCGCCAGCTGCGAGGGCGAGAGCTTGCGTCCGCTCATCACCATCGGCTTGGCGAAATAATAGCCCTGGAAATAATCGAAGCCGAGGTCGAGGCAGGTCTTGAATTCTTCGCGCGTCTCGACCTTTTCGGCGATCAGCTTCTTGTTGTCCTG